>NZ_JBSPKY010000030.1:0-47763 GCF_053848025.1 Mesorhizobium sp. 128a
CCTGCACCGGCTGCGGCGTCCACATGCACGGCCCGGTCGAACGCGACCATCCGTTCAAGGGCCTGTCTTTCATCCATCCCGAGCGTTTTGAGGAAGATGGCTGGTCACCGCCCGGCTTCACCGCTTTCGTCTCATCGATCATCGAATCCGGTGTCGATCCGAAGCGCATGGACGGCATTCGCTCCCAGTTGAAGTCGATCGGGCTCGAACCCTATGACTGCCTCAATCCCGGCCTGATGGATTATATCGCCACGTGGACGGCGAAGAAGTCCGGCGCGCTGCCGGCCTGACAGTAAGAGATTTCTGGCATGGGGCCGGGTAACATGCCGGCCCCATGTTCGTTTCGGAGAGACAATGCCTGCACCCGCCATCTACGTCGACGCCGACGCCTGCCCGGTGAAAGCCGAGGTCGAAAAGGTCGCCGAGCGCCATGGCGTCGTCGTCACATACGTCTCCAATGGTGGGCTGCGCCCCTCTCGCGACCCGATGATCCGCAACGTCGTCGTCTCCAAGGGAGCCGACGCCGCTGACGACTGGATTGTGGACAACGCGAAATCCAACGACATCGTGATCACAGCCGACATCCCGCTTGCCGCCCGCGCGGTGGCGCTGGGCGCCCATGTGATTGGGCCGACCGGGCGGCCGTTCACGCCTGAAACCATCGGCATGGCGGTGGCGATGCGCGACCTGAAGCAGCATTTGCGCGAGACCGGCGAGAGCAAGGGCTACAATGCCAGCTTCGCGCCGCAGGACCGTTCGCGCTTCCTGGGCGAGCTCGACCGCATCTTGCGGCGCGCGCTGAAATCCGTCACACCGGGCTAGAAACGGCACCAGGGGCCGGGCCATGGCGACAGACATCCCGATCACAAACCCGCTGCACCGGCACAAGCAATTCCTGGTGTCGGCCTGTGTCGGCCTGCCGGCGCTGGCGATCGCGCTGATCGCGGGCGCACCGCTTGCCTATTCGATTTCGATTGCCGCCGACGCCTTCTTCGTCGTCTTCATTGCGCTGGTCATCGCCAAGATGCCGCTGCTGTCTGGCCGCTATCTCAGCAAGAACGCGCGCGAGGTCGACCTGCCGGTGCTGGGCATCTTTGCCATCACGCTCGGCGTCGTCGGCATCGCCATTATCCTGTTGTTCCTGCTGATCAACCACAAGGACCGCGACCCCTTCGAGTTGGGTATCGCGATGCTGTCAATCCCGCTTGGCTGGTTCACGATCCATGCCATGGCCGCACTCCACTATGCCCACGTCTACTGGATGGACGGCGACGCAATCGATACCGAAACCAGGAAGAAAATGCCGGTCGGCGGCCTCGATTTTCCCGGCAGCAAACGGCCAGAGGGCTGGGATTTCCTCTATTTCGCCACGGTGATCGGCATGACGGCACAGACCGCAGACACGGCGATCACGACCTCCCACATGCGCCGCGTCGTGCTTGTCCACTCGATTCTGTCGTTCTTCTTCAACACGGTCATCGTCGCCGCCGTCGTCAATCTCGCGGTCAGTCTCGGCAACCCATAGCAATCCGCGCCCGTAATAAAAACGTGATCGCATGAAACATCGCTTTCGATAGCGACGTATTGGAAGGAAAGGACGAGCGCGGCCATGCCAGGATCGCGCAGACGAAAGGCAAGGAAAAGGATGAATACCGTTGCCATGAGCCAGACTGGCGCCGATAGCGCCGCTCCGAAGGATACGACGCTCATCTATCGGCAATCGCGCTGGACGCGTCTGACGCACTGGCTGTGGGCCATTTCGCTGTTCTTCATGCTCTTGTCCGGCCTGCAGATCTTCGGCGCCCGCCCGCAGCTCTATATCGGTAAACAGTCGGGCTTCGGCTACAACAACACTGTCTTTGCCATCGGCGCCGAGAACACCGCGACCGGGCCGCGCGGCTACACCGAAATCTTCGGCCATCGCTTCGACACCACCGGCGTGCTCGGCTGGTCGGGCCCGGCCGGTCAGGAAACCTCGCGCGCCTTCCCGTCCTGGGCGACGATCCCGTCCTACTACGACCTCGGCACCGCCCGCGTCGTGCATTTCTTCTTCGCCTGGATACTGACCACCACTTTGGTCGTCTGGCTGGTCGCCAGCCTGGCCAACGGCCATCTGCGCCGCGATCTGGCGCCGCGACTGGACGATCTCAAGCGGCTGCCGCAGGACATTATCGACCACGCCAAGCTCAGGTTCCACCACACGCGCGAATACAACACGCTGCAGAAAATGGCCTATGGCGGTGTGCTGTTCGTGCTGTTGCCGCTGATGATCATCACCGGCCTTGCCATGTCGCCAAGCATGAATTCGGTACTGCCCTGGCTCAACGAGGTGCTCGGCGGCCGGCAGACGGCGCGCACCATCCATTTCACGGTGATGGTGCTGCTGGTCGGGTTTTTCATCATCCACATGCTGATGATCCTCGCTGCCGGCCCCATCAACGAACTGCGCTCGATCATCACCGGCTGGTACCGCACGGACCCGCCGGCGCACGGCAACGAAGCCTCGAAGAGGAGCGCCTGACATGGCCAAATTCCAGATCAGCCGCAGAAAGTTCCTGACCGGCGCCAGCCTCGGCGTTTCCGGCATCATGCTGTCGGGCTGCGATGCGTTCGACAGCCAGCTCGGCATGGGCGACGGCCTGCGCAGCTTCCTCGAAAATGCCAACGGCCTGACCTATCGCGCGCAGCGCTGGCTTGCCGGCCGCGACGCGCTGGCGCCGGAATTCACCGAGGCTGACATCCGCCAGCCGCAGCGGCCGAATGGCGTCACCGCTCCCGACGACGACACCTACAAAGACCTGCTCGCCAACAATTTCGCCGACTGGCGGCTGGAGGTGACGGGACTGGTCGAAAAGCCGTTGTCGCTGAGCCGCGAGCAGCTGCAGAACATGCCGAGCCGCACCCAGATCACCAGGCATGATTGCGTCGAAGGCTGGAGCTGCATTGCCAAATGGACCGGAACGCCGCTGTCGCTGGTTCTCGACCAGGCGGTGGTCAAGCCTGAGGCGCGCTACGTCATGTTCCACTGCCTCGACACGATCGACCGTTCTCTCTCCGGCGAGATCAAATATTACGGCACCATCGACCTGATCGATGCTCGCCATCCGCAGACGATTCTGGCCTACGGCGTCAACGGCAAGCCGCTGCCGGTCGAGAACGGCGCGCCGCTGCGCGTCCGCGTCGAACGCCAGCTCGGCTACAAGATGCCGAAATACCTATACAAGATCGAGTTGGTCGACAGTTTCGCCAATGTCGGTGGCGGCCGCGGCGGCTACTGGGAAGACAATGGCTACGACTGGTATGGCGGTATCTGAACGTCACGCCGCAAATGCCGATCGGCCCGTGGAAGGCCACGAGCCGACTGGACCCTTTCGAAACAGATAGCTATTTTCCGGCCTGCCAAATCCAGCGGCGACGCTTCCCGGTCAGGCAACCTTGTCGAGCAGCGGCTTCAGCGCCGGATGGATCTCCGGCGAAGCGTGCTTGATCAGCGTCAGCAACGCACGCTCATTGTCATGCAGCGGACGGTCGGTCCCGATGCGCTCGGCCAGCCATTTCGCCTCGCCGGCATCGATCGTCTCGGCGCGGCGGGCGAGCGCCTCGGCGGCCCGGTTCTTCGATTCCCACTCGGCCTCGATATCACCGGGCGAGCGATAGGCTTCCATGATGCCGGCGAGCCCGCCCGACACCATGCGGCTGAAAAAGCCGCCAATCTCAGGCTCGGCCTGTTCGAAGAAACTGTCACGGCGCAAGGCAGCCTCGCGCGTCGGCGCCTCGTAGCCGGCCGAACACATGACGAAATTGGCGAGCGCCTTGACGAACAGCTCGTTCCAGGACGGATCATTGTCGCCCGCCGCAGTCTGCTCGTTGATCCTGAACAGCACTTCCGCCTCGGCGCGGGTGATGGCGATGTTGCCGTCGCCGCCATAGGCATGGAGGATGCGGCGCAACAGATCGACCTCGGCCTTGGCGACCAGCCCGGGAACCAGCGCAGCGCCTGAAATCAGCGGCCCCTTGCCGTCGACCACCGCATGGGCGACCTGCTCCAGCGCATAGGCGGACAGCCGGCCAGGCGACGATTTCGCCCTCTCCAGCACATGCACCAGCAACTCAAGCTCGGTCAGGCTGTCGACCATGCCGTCACGCGAGATGGTGCTCACCAGCCAGTTGGCATTGTCCTCCGAGATATAGCCGGCAGGCTTTTCCTGGTGGACGATGTAATCGGTGACGGCCTCGACGAAGAAGGGCGGCCATTCCTGGCATTTGTATTTCGCCGTCGCGTCGAGCGCAAACAGCGCCTCGGCCTCGCCGCGGCTCACCACGCCGTCCCCGAACACGTCGCGGCGTAGCATCAGCACGTCCTCGGCCGCGATGCGGTTTTTCGAAATCAGCCCTGCCACCGTTGCGCTCATGATCAGTTCGCCCATTTCGCCCCCGTCGGCTGCTGCCGGTCGCCAAGCGTCATCTCAACCCGTTCTATCAGCAGTGTCTTGAAAAACCGGCAAACGGCGTGGTTAGCGAAGACTTGTCAGGAAGATGTCGCTGACAGGTGACAAGGTGTCGCCGACAAGCTATGGATGGCGCGTCGAGGATTTAGGTAACTGAGTCCTACCTGTTTGCGGGAGAGAGCAGCGCAAGCTGCCGCCGAAGGGGAAATCGCCCGAAATCTCTCAGGCAAAAGAACCGTAGACGGGAAAGACACTCTGGAAAGTCGGGGCTTGCCCCCGCGCCGAAGGTGTAAGCGTCGCCGACAGAGTTCCGGTTGCGCGAGTCTCTCAGGCTTCAGACAGAGGGGCACGGACTGGTCGCCAGCAGCGGCCGATTGCGTGCGACTCTGGAGATGACATGACGGGCGACGACACCAAGCACCTTCCCCTCGAGGATCTGCACACTGCCGCCGGCGCGCGCTTCGGCGCCTTTGCCGGCTGGTCGATGCCGCTGACCTATCCGGCCGGCGTCATGAAGGAGCACCTTCACACCCGCGAACATGCCGGCCTGTTCGATATTTCGCACATGAAGCTGTTCGAGGTCAGCGGACCGGGCGCTGCGGCACTTCTCAACCGCGCCTGCCCGCTCGATGCCGGCGCGCTCGACATTTCCCAGTCCAAATACACTTTCTTCCTCAATGAGGCCGCCGGGATCATCGACGATCTGATCGTCACCCGCCTCGGCGATACCAGGTTCATGGTGGTCGCCAATGCCGGCAATGCTGTCGAGGACGAAAAGCATCTGCGCACGCTGGCGGCGGATTTCGATGTGACGGTCGATGCGCTCGACCGCGTCTTTCTCGCCATCCAGGGGCCGGAAGCCTGGGCCGCCCTCTCCCGCGCCGGCATCGAGACCGGCTCGCTGCTGTTCATGCACGGCATCGAGCCGAAGCAGAACTGGTTCATGAGCCGCTCCGGCTATACCGGCGAGGACGGCTTCGAGATCGGCCTGCCGGAAGCGGATGCGCGCGCCTTGGTCGCGAAACTGGTCGAGGATGAGCGCGTGCTGTGGATCGGCCTCGCCGCCCGCGACTCGCTGCGGCTGGAAGCCGGCCTCTGCCTGCATGGCCAGGACATCACGCCGGAGATCGATCCGGCCAGCGCCGGCCTGATGTGGGCAATCCCCAAGGATATCAGAGCGACCGGTTCCTTCATCGGCGCCGATGCCTTGCGGGCAGTCCTCGAGCGTGGCCCGTCGCAAAAGCGCGTCGGCCTGAAGCCGGACGGCCGCCAGCCGGTGCGCGCCGGTGCTGCCCTGTTCGATGCCGACGGCAATCCGGCCGGCCACGTCACCTCGGGCGGCTTCGGCCCTTCGGCGAGCCATCCCGTCGCCATGGGCTATGCCACAACGGCATTGGCCAAGCCTGGCACGAAACTCTTCGCCGATGTTCGCGGGACAAAAATACCGATTGATATCAGTTCCTTGCCCTTCACTCCTCATCGCTACCGCAAAGGATAATCCCGATGGCAAAAACCTATTTCACCGCAGATCATGAATGGCTGAGCGTCGAGGGCGGCATCGCCACCGTCGGGATCACCGACTATGCGCAGGAACAGCTCGGCGATCTCGTCTTCGTCGAACTGCCTCAAATCGGCACGAAGCTGAGCAAGGGCGATACCGCCGTGGTCGTCGAATCCGTCAAGGCGGCCTCCGACGTCTATGCCCCGGTCGATGGCGAGATCACCGACGCCAACGGCACGCTGTCGTCCGACCCGTCGCTGGTCAACTCGGCAGCGACCGGCGACGGCTGGTTGTGGAAGATGAAGCTCGCCGACGAAGGCCAGCTCGCCGGCCTCATGGATGAGGCCGCCTACAAAGCCCATATCGGTTGATATCAGGACCTATTGCCATGACCGCAGCACTTATCCCCTTCTCGGCCCGCCACATCGGTCCTGATGTCAATGATGTCAGAGCCATGCTTGCCGTGATCGGCGTTCCCTCAGTCGAGACGCTGATCAGCCAGGCTGTGCCACAGTCGATCCGCCTCGACCTGCCGTTGACCCTGCCCGCGCCGGCCAGCGAAGCCGAAGCGCTGGCCGAATTGTCGGCGACAATGGCAAAAAACACAGTGCTGAAGAGCTTCATCGGCGCCGGTTACCACGGTGTCCACGTGCCGCCGGTCATCCAGCGCAATCTGTTCGAGAACCCGGCCTGGTACACCGCCTACACGCCCTATCAGGCCGAGATCAGCCAGGGACGGCTGGAAATGCTGTTCAACTTCCAGACCCTGGTCACCGAACTGACCGGACTGCCGGTGGCATCGGCCTCGCTGCTCGATGAAGCGACTGCGGTCGCCGAAGCGGTCGGCATCGCCTTGCGCTATCACCGCGACAAGCGCACCAAAGTGGCGCTCGCCGGTACGCCGCACCCACAGACGCTGGACGTGGTGCGCACCCGCGCCGAGCCGCTCGGCATCGAGATCGACGGCGAAACCATCGACGACAACACTGCTGCCCTGCTTGTCTCCTGGCCGGACACGTTTGGCGTCTACGGCGACCACAAGGCGGCGATCGATAAGGCCCGCGCCACCGGCGCGGTGGTCGTCTTCATCGCCGATCCGCTTGCGCTCACGCTGACCGATGCGCCGGGCAAGCTCGGCGCCGACATTGCCGTCGGCCCGATGCAGCGCTTTGGCGTGCCGATGGGCTTTGGCGGCCCGCATGCCGCCTATTGCGCCGTCTCCGACAAATTGACTCGGCTGATGCCTGGCCGCCTCGTTGGCCAGTCCACCGACAGCCAGGGCCGCCCGGGCTATCGTCTCGCCCTGCAGACACGCGAACAGCATATCCGCCGCGACAAAGCGACCTCCAACATCTGCACCGCGCAGGCGCTGCTCGCCAACATGGCGACGGCCTATGCGATCTGGCATGGCCCGGCCGGACTGCAAGCCATCGCTGGGCGCATCCATGAACTGGCCAATCGTCTTGCGGCAGGTCTGAAGGCATCAGGTGTTTCCGTGCTCGGCTCAAGCCGCTTCGACACGGTGACGGCCGAGGTGAAGGGCAAGGCAGCTTCGATCGCGACCTCGGCCGAAAAGGGTGGGCGGCTGCTGCGTGTAATCGATGCCGACCGCGTCAGCATCGCCTTCGACGAGACCTCGACCGAGGCAGACCTCGAGGCGATCGCCGACCTGTTCGGGGCCAAGCCAGCTGCTGCCGACGCCGGCTCGATGCCCGGCAAGCCACGCGGCAAGGCGTTTTTGACCCAGCCGGTTTTCCGCGAGAACCACTCCGAGACCGACATGATGCGCCTGCTGCGCCGACTGGCCGACAAGGATTTGGCGCTCGACCGCACCATGATCCCGCTGGGATCCTGCACCATGAAGCTCAACGCTGCGGCCGAAATGATGCCGGTGAGCTGGCCGAGCGTCGCCAACCTGCACCCCTTCGCGCCGGCCAGCCATTCGGCCGGTTATCGCGCCATGGTCGGCGAACTCGAGGGATGGCTGTCGGAGATCACAGGCTTCGACGCCGTCAGCCTGCAGCCCAATGCCGGCAGCCAGGGCGAATATGCCGGCCTGCTCGCCATCCGTGCCTATCACCGCGCGCGCGGCGAAGGCCATCGCACCATCTGCCTGATCCCGCAGTCCGCGCATGGCACCAATCCGGCCAGTGCGGCCATGGCCGGCATGAGTGTGGTCGTCGTGCGCTGCCTGGAGGACGGCAATATCGACATGGACGATATGCGGGCCAAGGCCAACGAGCACTCGAAGAACCTCGCGGCGCTGATGTTCACCTATCCCTCGACACACGGCGTCTACGAGGAAGGCGCGCGGCACCTGTGCGCCCTCATCCATGAGCATGGCGGCCAGGTCTATTTCGATGGCGCCAACCTCAACGCGCTGGTCGCGCTGGCGCGGCCCGCCGACATCGGCGCGGATGTCTGCCACATGAACCTGCACAAGACCTTCTGCATCCCGCATGGCGGCGGCGGTCCGGGCGTCGGCCCGATCGGCGTCAAGGCGCATCTCCAGCCTTATCTGCCGGGCCATGTCACCGAAGGTTCGGCGCATGCCGTGTCGGCAGCACCGTTCGGCAGCGCTTCCATCCTGCCGATCACATGGATGTACATTCGCATGATGGGCGCCGCCGGCCTGAAGCAGGCGACGGAGACGGCCATCATCTCGGCCAACTACGTGGCGACGCGCCTCGCGCCGTATTTCCCGCTTCTCTACAAGGGCAGGCACGATCGCATCGCGCATGAATGCATCCTCGACACCCGCGTGCTCAAGGAGAGCGCCGGCATCAGTGTCGATGATATCGCCAAGCGCCTGATCGACTACGGCTTCCATGCGCCGACCATGTCGTTCCCGGTCGCTGGCACGCTGATGGTCGAGCCGACCGAGTCCGAACCCAAGCGCGAGCTGGACCGGTTCTGCGAGGCGATGATTGCCATTGCCGGCGAGGCCGCGAAGGTGGCGAAGGGTGAATGGCCGCTCGAGGACAACCCGCTGGTCAATGCCCCGCACACGGCGGCCGAAACGCTGGCCGGCCAGTGGGCCCACCCCTATTCGCGGCTGGAAGCGGCCTACCCCGCCGGTGACGTGGATACAGCAGCCAAATACTGGCCGCCGGTCTCCCGCATCGACAATGTCGCCGGCGACCGCAACCTCGTCTGCTCCTGCCCGCCGCTGTCGGAATATCTCGGCGCCGCCGAGTAACACTCTGGCTTGTCAGGCAGAACGCAAGGCCGGCCCGTCGGCCTTGCTCACACGGTCGTGGACAAGCACGCGGTTTCGCCCGGCGTGCTTGGCGGCGTATAGCGCCTTGTCGGCCTCGGCCAGCACGTCGTCGAGGCTGCTGCCGCCCTCTTCGCCGAAGCCGATGCCGCCGCTGACGCTGCTGCGCAGGGGACCGCGCGGCGTAGGCACCACTTCCGTACCGAAAGCGACGCCGATCTTGCTGGCGAGATCGTAGGCCTTGTCCTCAGTCATCCGCGACATGACCAGCGCAAACTCCTCGCCGCCCAGCCGGAAGGCGTCGACGCCGCCCCTGTCATACTTCCTGATGATTGCGGCGAAGCGGCACAGCACCCGGTCGCCGACCGGATGGCCATAGACATCGTTGGTCCGCTTGAAATGATCGAGGTCGAACATGGCGACCGACATGAACGGACCGAAGACGCGCTCGCCATAGAGCGAATTCAAGGCCCGCCGGTTCATCAGGCCGGTCAGCGGGTCGGTCAAGGTCTCGGCCTTCAACTCGATCTGCGCCTGCAAATGGTGCAGCGACAGCGTCAGCGCGCCGAGCGCCGTCATGCAGGCGACCGCGACGACGGAATTCAATCGCTCGGCCCAATTGTCGGGCGCAACGCCAAGCACCCACTGGCCCTTGACCAGAAGCACCGCGCCGCAGAGCCCGAAGGACAGACCACAGACGCCGCTCAAGGCCGAAACGACCAGCAGAATGCCGCGATCATGACCGCCCTTGATCCAGAACATCACCCCGATCGAGGCGAGCAGCCCTGTTGCCGTCGTATAGGTGAGGATGAGGCCGACACCGTCGAAGCCGAGATAGGTCACGCCTGCACAGACCGCCATTGCAAGCAGGGTCGGCAGGACGGCGCGGCTGTGATTGCGCACGCCGAGATACTGCATGGCCGAAAGCGAGAGGGTCAGGAAACCGAGGCAGAGCAGCGCCAGGGCCGCCTGGCAAAGCAAGGGGCTGGGCTCCCTGGTGTAGCGCCAAAAGACGATGACGTGGGCGACAAGCACCAGAATGCCGCACGCTACCGTCAACACGAAACGTGCGCGCGGCGCCGTGAACCAGATCCCAAACATGGTAATGCTCAGGCATGTGCCTGACAGCGCGGCTGCCAGCAGGAGCGAACTGAAATCAAGCATGGGTGAACGACAGCCTTCAGGGATCGTCGGTTGCGCCGCATCATAGGCGAGAGGTCGCGTCGAGATACCGTTTTTGGCCAGGCTTCCAGTGCAACTTTCCGACAGGGTTTACAAACCGTCGATAGATCGCGGCCGATACCGCAAACCCCGGTTGCGGAGCCTCACCCCTTGTTGAGCAGCGCCAGATTGGCGTTGACCACGGTCGGGTCGGCCATGCCGGCCCTGGCTTCCAAAAGCAAGGCCCTCGCCTTCTTCTTGTTGCCGCGCAGCAGCTGCGAATAGCCCATATTGTTGACGATCTGCGGCTTGCGGCCGGCAACCTTCAACAGCTGGTCGTAGGCACGGTCGGCGAAGTCGAAGCGGCCGAGCTCATCATAGGAGGCGGCGAGCCCCATCCATCCCTCGGCACTGTCGGCCTTCAGCTCCACCGCCTTGCGGAAATGCTGTTCGGCAAGGCCATAATTGGCCTCGCGGAACTGTGCCTTGCCTTGCGCCAGGTCGGACGTGCTGACGTCCTTCGCCGTTGGTTGGATCGAAGTGGTCTTGGTCTTGTCGACGTTCTCGGTCGTACAGCCGCTGCCCACCAGGACGGCCGCTAGCGCGGCCATTGCCGTGAAACTTCTGTGACGCATGCCCCTGGCCCCAATCGCCCGATTTACCGGGTCATTCTCTGGAAATCATGTGTACAGGAGAGCGATTAAGCTTCGGTGCTGAAATGCGCTGAAATTTTGGTTTCCGGCATACCAGCCATTAACCACCAGCGCCTCCGATGTGTTCTAAATTGCGGTGGCGCTCGCTACGCGACGCATCGGCAGGAGTTCGCCTCCAAATATCGAAATATCCTACTGCGTGGCAGTCATTTTGACGATGATCGGGATGACGGCGATCATCAGCACCACCGGCAGGATGCACACCACCACCGGCACCGACATCTTGGCCGGCAAGGCGTGTGCCTTTTCCTCAGCCAATGACATGCGCTTGTGGCGCATTTCGTCGGAGAACACACGCAACGCCCCGGCGAGGCTGGTGCCGAGTTCCTTGGACTGCTGCAGCAGCGTTGCGAACGAGCGCACCTCGTCCAGGCTGAGGCGATCGGCGAGCGCCTTCAAGGCATCGTCGAGGCTACGGCCAGCCCTCAGTTCCAGCGACACCAGTTGCAGGTTTTGGCTGAGAGACGGATAGGTCTTGGCCAGTTCCTTCGAGACCCGCTCGATGCCGGCTTCCATGCTCATGCCGGCATCGGAGCAGACGATCATCAAATCCATGAAGTCGGGAAAGCCGTTGCGGTATTCGCGCATCTTTTCCCGCACCTTCTGGCCGAGCACCAGGCCGGGCACGAAATAGCCGGCGGCTCCCGACAGGATGATGAAGGCCCAGCGGCTGGTCGCGGTGGAATCGGCGCTCGCCATCCACTGATTGACCAGGAACGCGCCGATCGCTGCGCCGACGAGGCAGGCGAAGCGGATCAGGAAGAACGTGCCGACGGCGCGCGGCTCCATATAGCCTGCCTGGATCAGCTTCATGCGCAGCCGGGCGACATTTTCCGGATCGCTCTTGGCGTAGAACTCCTGCGCCCGCTTCACCGCCTTCTCGCGCACGACGCTCTGGCTTTTCTTCGGCGCCGCCTCGACCTGTTCGGGAGCCTTGCTGTCGTCAACCTTCAGCCGGCGCTTGAGATCGTTGCGGTCGCCTTTGGCCACCACCAGCGGCCATGCCACCGCGCTACCGCCCAATGCCAGGAGCAGCGCAGCCACCGGCATCAGTGACGTCGGCGCCAGCGAGGCGAGGAACCGGATCACGTGTTCCATCTTAGAACCGGAAGTTCGACATCTTGAACATGATGATGTTGCCCAGCATCAGCCATGTCACCGAGCCGCCCAGCAGATACCAGGTCTTCGGCACGCCCCAGACGCTTTGATAGAATTGCGGCATCATCACCATGATGGCGGCGAACAAAAGCGCCGGCACCGCCGTCAGGATATAGGCCGACATACGGCCTTCGGTCGAAATGGCGCGCACCTTGCGGCGCAGCTTTCCACGTTCGCGGATGGTCGTAGACAGCCCGTCGAGGATCTCGCGCAGATTGCCGCCCGAACTCGTCTGGATCGACACCGCGGTGACGAACAGCGGCAGATCCTCCTGGCCGACCCGGTCGAACAGCGAATTCAGCGCCGAGACCAGGTCGGAGCCATAGGTCACCTCGTCGGAGACAACGCCGAACTCGGTACCGATCGGATCGGGCATCTCGCGCGACACCATGGAGATCGCCACCGGAACCGGATGCCCGGCCTTGAGGCCACGCGTGATCAGCTCCAGCGCCTCCGGCAACTGCACACCGAACCGCTTCACCCGCCGGTTACGCTTGGAACGCAGCACCAGCACCGGCAGCAGCGGCGCGAGCATCACAAACAGCAAGATGGCAAGCAGCAGCGGCAGGCCGTACCAGAGCGCGGTGAGCATCATCGCCAGCGCCACGCCCGTGGTGATCGTCAGGAACTTCGGCAACGGCATCACCATGCCCGACTGCGTGCGCAGTGCGCGGAAGCGGTCGGGCGAGAACAGCGACGTGCCGGCGTCCAGGCCGCGCTCCTTGCGCAGCTGGATCAGCACCTGTTCCTGGCTGATCTTGTTTTCCTGCAGCTTCATGCGCCGGTTGATGGCCAGGCGCTTGTCGCTCCGTCCGGCATAAAGCAGATAGCAGCCTTCGGCGATCATGATGCCAGTCAGCGCTGCCGCGGCATAGACGACATAGATCGGGCTGAAACTCTCGAACACAAGCCTACTCCTGCGGCCGGCCAGGTTCGAAATATTTGCCGGGGAATTCGATGCCCATATTGCGCAGATCCTCAAGAAAGCGCGGGCGAATGCCGGTCGCCTCGTAATGACCGAGGATGGTGCCGTCGGCTTCCATGCCGGTGCGCACGAAGCGGAATATCTCCTGCATCTGGATGACGTCGCCTTCCATGCCGGTCACCTCGGCGACGCTGGTCACCTTGCGCTTGCCGTCGGACAGACGCGTCAGCTGGACAATGAGGTCGAGCGCGCTGGCGATCTGGCTGCGGATCGACTGCACCGTCATCGGCATGCCGGTCATGCCCAGCATCTGCTCTAGGCGTGAAATGGCGTCGCGCGGCGTGTTGGCGTGGATGGTCGCCATCGAACCTTCATGGCCGGTGTTCATCGCCTGCAGCATGTCGAAGGCCTCCTCGCCGCGGCACTCGCCGAGGATGACGCGGTCGGGGCGCATGCGCAGTGCGTTCTTGACCAGGTCGCGCTGCTTCAGCTCGCCATGACCTTCGATGTTGGCGGGGCGCGTTTCCATGCGCGCGACATGCGGCTGCTGCAATTGCAGTTCGGCCGCGTCCTCGATGGTGATCAGCCGTTCGTCTTCGGGAATGAAGGCCGACAATGCGTTGAGCATGGTCGTCTTGCCGGTGCCGGTGCCGCCCGAGATGATGGTGGTCTTGCGGGCATGCACAGCGGCGGCCAGCACCTCGGCCATATTCTGCGTGATGGCGCCGAACTCGACCAGCTTGTGCAGGCCGAGCTTGTTCTTGGAAAACTTGCGGATCGACACCAGCGGCCCGTCGACGCCCACCGGCCGGATGGCGGCATTGAAGCGTGAGCCGTCGAGCATGCGGGCGTCGACCATCGGCTGCGATTCATCGACGCGGCGGCCAACGGCGGCAACGATCTTGTTGATGATGCGCAACAGGTGCGCCTCGTCCTTGAAAGGAATATGGACCTGCTGCAGCTTGCCGCGCTTTTCGACGAAGCAGTTCTGGTGGCCATTGATCAGGATATCGTTGATGTCGGGGTCCTTGAGCAAAGGTTCCAGCGGACCGAGGCCGACCATCTCGTCGACGATGTCGTCGACCAGTGACTCGAGTTCGACGGTGTTGATCGCCATCCGCTCCTGGCGGGTCTTTTCCGACACGAATTCCTGCACCTGCCGGCGCATTTCATCCTTGGGCAGGCGCTCCAGCGCGACAAGGTTTATCTCTTCGAGCAGCAGACGGTGGATGCGCACGCGGGCATCGAGCACCTTGTTGGCGCTTTTTCCCGGTGTTGTATCTGGCTTCGGCGGCAAGGCCTTGCGGATCGTCGGAATGACCACCGCATGATGCGCGACCGGCGCTTCTGCCGGCTTGAGCGGGCGGGCGTCACGGTTCTGCAGGGTCGAGAAGCGGCTGGTCATCCGGCTTTCCTCTTCAGGAGGCCCCTGCCGATGCCGAACAGCGAGCGTGATTTCTCCGGCGTCGCGACGGCTTCTTCCGGCAGGATGATCTTCTTCAGATCGTTGACGACATTGGCGTTCGGGTCGATCTCGTGCAGCGGCACGCCGCGGTCGACCGCTTCACGCACCAGCCGGTAATTGTTGGAGATGCCACCGACGAAATGCTCGCCAAGGATTTCCTGGACATCCGCCTGCTTGATGCCGTTGTCGAACATCTTCTGCTCGAACCGGTTGACGATGACATTCGGCTTCACTTCCTTGCCGGCCGTCTCGTAGACCGCCTGGATCAGCCGCTGCGTATGGCGCAGGCACGGCACCGTCATTTCGGCGACGATGTAGAGCTTGTTCGAGCCGAGCAGCACCGTCTCCGTCCATGGGAACCAGGTGCGCGGCATGTCGATGACGACATTGTCGAAATAGGCCGAGACAAGATCGAGCATGCGCACCACGACATCGGTCTTGAATGACCGCATTTCCGACGGACGCGTAGGCGCGGCCAGCACGCAGAGCCCGCTCGCATGCTTGGACAGCATGACGTCGAGCAGCTGGCGGTCGAGGCGCTCGGGCTGGTTCTCGATTTCGGTGATGTCGAAACGCGGTTCGAGGTCGAGATATTCGGCGCAGGCGCCCTGCTGGAAATTGAGGTCGACCACGCAGGTCGACGCGCCTCGCGTCACCGAATGATGCAGCTGGAAGGCGGTCTGCAGCGCCAGCGTCGTGGTGCCGACGCCGCCCGCGGCCGGCATGAAGGTATAGATCTGCGACTCGGTGTTTTCCTCGCGTCCCGGTCCTTGCAGGGCGCGCACGATCGAACGCACCAGATCGGCCGTGGTGATCGGCTTGACCAGGAAATCGGCGACCTGGAGCTGCACCAGGATGCGCACCGCCGCGGCGTTGAATTCCTGGGTGACGACGACGACCGGAACGCGGCCTTCGAGCCGGCGCATGATCCGCTGCAGCGACTCGATCTCTTCGAGCTTTGCCGCATCCATGTCGACGATGAGCGCGCCGAAATCGGCTTCCTGGACCTCGCCGCGCAGCTCGGAAATGTTCTTCTCGGCGGTCGAAAGCTGGATCACCTCGGAGGCCGCGAAGGCGGTGCGCGTATCCTGTACAAAGGTCCGGTCGCTGGACACCAGCAGGATTTTCTTGGTCTTGATGCCGCTTGCCATTTTGTCAGCCTGTCAGGTCATTCCCGGTCAAAATCGCCAGGCAGATCAATCGGTTGTCGACGTTGGTTGCACGGCCTTGGCACCCGCCGCCTGATCGGCGGCGTTCACCGCCGCCTCACTGCGCTGCGCCGGTACCAGCAGCCTTGTGTTCTGGACGCCGTACTTCCAGGGATCGACCATCTGCATCGCCGTATTGGCAGCTTGCGCGTTGCCGGCGGCGGTCGTCGGCCCCTCGCTGCGGATATAGTCATCGCTGGTGCAACCGCTGGCGAGGCCGGCGAGCAGCAGGGCAGTGCATGGTCCCAGACGCATGGCTTCAATCCTTCGGCAGGTCGAGGAAATGCCCGACCGTGGTGACCGGGGCCGGCTGCGCCGTGCTGCCGCCGGCCATGGCCATTGCACGGTTGGCATCAGACGCTTTCACTTCCTCGGTGTTATTGAGGAAATAGTCGACATTGCTCGCCGGCTGCGTGCCGTCGGTCGGCTCGAGCAACTTCTTCGACGGATCGACCGGCTTGACCAGATAGGGGGTGACGATGATCACCAGATCCGTCTCGCGCCGCTGATAGGATTTCGAGGAGAACAGCGAACCAAGCACCGGCAGCTTGCCGAGGCCGGGAAGACGCGACGTGGTGATGTCGTTCTGCGATTGCAGCAGACCGGCGATCATGAAGCTCTGGCCGTTCTTCAGGTCAACCGAGGTCCTGGCGCGGCGCACGATAAAGCCCGGCACCGAAATCTCACCGATATTGTAGGAGGCCGAGGCATCGATCGAAGATACTTCCGGCGCGATGTCGAGGCTCACCAGCCCGTCCTTCAGCACAGTCGGTGTGAAATCCAGGCTGACGCCGTATTTCTTGTAGCTGACGGAAATCTTGCCATTGTCCTCGGAGACCGGGATCGGGAACTCGCCACCGGCGAGGAAGCTTGCCGTCTGGCCCGAACGGGCGATCAGGTTCGGCTCGGCCAGCCGTCTGGCGAGACCGCGCTCCTCCAGCGCCTTGATGGCGACGTCGATCGACAGGCCGTTCGACAGCAGCCGGCCGATGATCTCGCCATTGCCCGCCGCCGGCACCGCGCCAGGCTCGATGGTGACGTCGCGCCCGCCAAGGCCGTAAGCGAAATTGGCGCTGTATTTGGCGCCGAGATCCTGTCCGGCCTGGCGGTTGATCTCGACGAAGCGGACGTTGAGCTGAACCTGCTGCGAAGAAGAGATGTTGACCGAATTGATCACTTCCTCATTGCCGGAGAAGCGGCTGGCAATCTTGCTTGCCTTCTCGGCCGCGACCGCGTCGTCCGCCTCGCCCGACAGCACGACGCGGCCGTTGGCCGAACCGACCTTGATCTTGGCGTCCGGCACGCTGGCGCGAATGGTGCTGGCCAGCTGGTCGGTGTCCAGCGTCACCTCGATGTCGACGGTGCCGACCAGCTGCTTGTTCTCGTCGAACAGCGCGATGCCGGTGGTGCCGAGATTGTTGCCCAGCACATAGAAGGATTTGTCGGTCAGCGGATTGACGTTGGCGATCTCCGGATCGCCGATGACGATCTGGTAGAAGGCGGCATTGGTCATGATCGTCTTCGGCTTGCCCTTGGCAACCTTGATCGACGCATTCTTGGTCGACGACACATAGACGATGTCGTTGTCTGCCTGGGCCGGCGCGCTGAATCCGAGCATCCCGGCCGCGGCCAGACAAGCCGCCACGGCCAGCGCTCGCATGGCGCGCACGCGTGTCGTCATCCGATATGCACTCAAGTCAGACATTGTCCCGTCCCTCGCCCGGTCCCCACCGGCAGTTATTTCTGGTCCCGCGCAGGAACCTGGTATTCCTCGGCCTGCGTGCCGCGCGTCACGATGACCGTCTTGAATTTCGGCTTCTCCGGCTCCTCCGCGGCGCTGAACAGCGCGCCGGCTGCCGCCTGGACGCCGGAGGCGACCGAGCCGCCGAAGGATGAGATTGTGGTGACGCCGTCCTTTGCGGCACCGCCATCGGCGGACGAGCGGAGCGACAGCGACAAGGTGCCGACGGTGCGCGCGAGCGCCACTTTCTGCGCGCCGTCGGTTGTCACCTCGATGGTCACGGAATTGGCGATCTGCGGTGTGGTCTGGCGCTCGTCGGCGCCCTGCCCGACGGTCAGCACCTTGGCGTCGGAGACGACGATCTCGGAGGTAACGGTCGAGCCCGCCGCCCCTTGCGCGTTCTTGGCCACTTCCTGGATTTCGCCGGCGTCGCGCGTCAGCACCACGTCGACCCGATCGCCCGGCGTTACGAAGCCGCCGACACCGGCGATCTCGTCGGTGCGGATGGTCACCGCCCGCATTCCGGGCGTCATCATGTTGGACAGCGTCGCGCGGCCGTTCGGGCCTGACAGCTTGCTGAGCAGCACCGGCTCGTTGATCTCGATCGGCGACAACACCACGCGGCTGCCATCGGCGAGCAATGCATTGATGGTGGTGAAGGCGCCCTGGGGCACGGATTCTTCCGACCACGGGATTTCGGTGAGCTGTGCGCGGTCGAGTTCCATGCCGTAACGCAGCGGCGCATTGGCCACCACAATGGTCTTGAACTCAACTTTTGGGGTCACGGGCGCCGGGATCGCCGCCGTCTTTTCCTCGGCATCGGTCCTGGCCTGGCTCTTGACCCAGAAATCCGCGGCAAAGATCGAGATCGCGCCGAAAACGGCGGCGATGCCGATCATCGTTATGGCCCTGCCCCTCACAACTAAACCCCTGACGCATGTGGTCTTTTGTTTGTTGAGGCCCACGCTAGGCCGCATAGTTAAAGATTCAGGAATCCCGGCCGGTCCGAACGGACCTATTTCTGCCGGCTTGGTTATCGAAAGGTTTTAGGATAAGAAGGGGTTAAATCCCCGAACGTAACAGGAACTTCCGTCGCTTGGCGCTGAAAAGCGTGGCAGTATCGACGGGTGATTCGCGGCACCGGATTCAATGGCAGGCATGGACGACAACAACGATCTTTTCGGCAATCTGGAAAAGCAGCCGCAACCGACCCGGACAACAGCGCGCCCGGCTGATCCACTGGTGCAGGCCACGAAACGTGCTGTTGCGACCAAGGATGGTAGCGAAGGTTATAGCGCCGCCGACATCGAAGTGCTGGAAGGGCTGGAGCCGGTCCGGCGCCGGCCGGGCATGTATATTGGCGGCACCGACGACAAGGCGATGCACCATCTGTTCGCCGAGGTCATCGACAATTCGATGGACGAGGCGGTCGCCGGCCATGCCACCTTCATCGATGTCGAGCTTTCGGCCGACGGGTTTCTGACCGTTACCGACAATGGCCGCGGCATCCCGGTCGATCCGCATCCGAAATTCAAGAAGCCGGCGCTCGAAGTCATCATGACGACGCTGCATTCGGGCGGCAAATTCGACTCCAAGGTTTATGAGACCTCGGGCGGCCTGCACGGCGTCGGCGTCTCCGTCGTCAATGCGCTGTCCGACCATCTCGAGGTCGAGGTCGCGCGAGGTCGCCAGCTCTACCGCCAAAGATTCTCCCGTGGCGTTCCGGTGAGCGGGCTGGAGCAACTCGGCGAAGTGCACAACCGGCGCGGCACTAGGATCCGCTTCCATCCTGACGAGCAGATTTTTGGCAAGGGCGCCGCCTTCGAGCCGGCGCGGCTTTACCGCATGACGCGCTCGAAAGCCTATCTGTTCGGCGGCGTCGAAATCCGCTGGAGCTGCGATCCGTCGCTGATCAAGGAAAAGGATCAGACGCCGGCCAAGGCGGAGTTCCATTTCCCGGGCGGCCTGAAGGACTACCTCAAGGCATCGCTCGGCGACGACTTCCAGGTGACGCGCGAAATCTTCGCCGGCAAGAGCGAGAAACAGGGCGGCCACGGCTCGCTCGAATGGGCGGTGACCTGGTTCGGTGGCGACGGCTTCATCAATTCCTACTGCAACACCATCCCGACCGGCGAAGGCGGCACGCATGAGGCCGGCTTCCGCAACGTGCTGACGCGGGGCTTACGCGCCTATGCCGACCTCATCGGCAACAAGCGCGCCTCGATCGTCACCTCCGAAGACGTCATGATCTCGGCAGCAGGAATGTTGTCGGTGTTCATCCGCGAGCCGGAATTCGTCGGCCAGACCAAGGACAGGCTGGCGACGATCGAGGCCATTCGCATTGTCGAGACCGCCATCCGCGATCCCTTCGACCACTGGCTGGCCGACAATCCGCAGGAAGCGTCGAAGCTGCTCGAATGGGTGATCGCGCGCGCCGACGAGCGCGTGCGCCGGCGCCAGGAAAAGGAAGTGTCGCGCAAGAGCGCGGTGCGCAAGCTCAGGCTGCCCGGCAAGCTCGCCGACTGCACGCAAAACGCCGCAGCGGGCGCGGAGTTGTTCATCGTCGAAGGCGACTCGGCCGGCGGCTCGGCCAAACAGGCGCGCGACCGCGCCAGCCAGGCGGTGCTGCCGCTGCGCGGCAAAATCCTCAACGTCGCCAGCGCCGGCAACGACAAGCTGGCCGCCAACCAGCAGATCTCGGACCTGATCCAGGCCCTCGGCTGCGGCACGCGCTCGAAATATCGCGACGAGGATTTGCGCTACGACCGCGTAATCATCATGACGGACGCCGATGTCGACGGCGCCCACATCGCCTCGCTGCTGATCACCTTCTTCTACCAGGAGATGCCAAACCTGGTGAATGGCGGCCATCTCTATCTGGCGGTGCCGCCGCTCTATTCGATCCGGCAGGGCGGCAAGGTCGCCTATGCCCGTGACGATGCGCACAAGGACGAGCTGTTGCGCACCGAATTCACCGGCCGCGCCAAGGTCGAAATCGGTCGCTTCAAGGGCCTGGGCGAGATGATGGCCTCGCAGCTCAAGGAAACCACCATGGATCCGAGGAAGCGTACCCTGCTCAGGGTCGATGTGATCGATGCCGTGGCCGCGACAAAGGATACGGTCGACGCGCTGATGGGTACCAAGCCCGAGGCGCGCTTCCGCTTCATCCAGGAACGCGCCGAATTCGCCGAGACGGAAGTGCTGGATATCTAGGCGCCGGCCGGTCTAGCCTGCGCTTCCGATACGGAGACCAGCTTGTGATCTGGGCGCGGCTGAAGAGCTACTTCGAAACCAGTTTGGCTGGCCTGACGCAGCCGACACGCTCGGACTGGATTTTCGCGCTGCGCACCGTCTCGGCCGGTCTGATCGCGCTTCTCGTTGCCTACGCGCTGAAACTCGACCACCCGCAATGGGCGATGATGACGGTTTTCATCGTCGCCCAGCCGGTCGCCGGCATGGTGCTGGCGAAAGGTTTTTACCGGCTGCTCGGCACTCTTGCGGGTGGGCTTGCGGCGATCGGAATCACCTCGGTTTTCGGTGCCAATCCCTGGCTTCTGGTCACGGCGCTGTCCGTCTGGATAGGGCTGTGCACGCTGGTTTCGTCGGTGCTGCGCAACCCGGAAGCCTATGGCGCAGCGCTTGCCGGCTATACCGCGATGATCATCGGGCTCCCTGCCTTCGGCCAGCCGCATGTGATCGTCGATCTCGCTGTCGCACGTTGCGCCGAGATCGTGCTCGGCATCGTCTGCGCCGGGCTGACCAGCCGGCTGATCCTGCCCAAGCTGGCCGCCGACGCGATCATTTCGCGGCTGAAGCGTAGCATCGTCGACCTTGCCACCTATGCCGGCGGCGCTTTTTCAGGCGGCGACCCGGCGACGCTGGCCGGCCTGCACCGCAAGCTGGTTGCCGACGCCCAGACGCTGGCCGAGATGCGCACCTATGCCCGGCTCGAAGCGCCGAGCTTCGCCACCCGCGCCCATCCGGTGCGCCGCACCATCGGCCAGCTTCTGTCGGCGCTGTCGGCGGCACGCGCGCTGCATTCGCACGCCGCGCCGAAAAACGCCGCGCTCATTCCGGTGCGCTCCGAACTGCAGTCGTTGGTCAGCGAACTGGCAGCCACGCCCGAAGCGCTCGACGACACGTCGCCATGGGTGACGCGGCTCGATGCGATCGCCGGCAAGGCCCGGCAAATGCCCGACGCCTCGACCGATCAAGGCAGCGACCGGGTCGGCACCATAACGCGCCTCACCATCGCCGCCGATTTCGCCGAAGCCTTCAAGCAGGTGCTGCGCGGTCTCGACGCTTTGCGCGCGCCAGTGACGCGCCCAGATCAGGGCAACAGGCAGCCGCCAGCGCTGGTGGTGCATCGCGACTACCCCGGCGCTTCGCGCAATGCCATCCGCGCCGCCCTTGCCACGCTGGCGGTCGCCGCCTTCTGGCTGACGACGAAATGGTCCGACGCCGCCGGCACCCTCATTCTCGTTGCCGTCGTCTCCAGTCTTTTCGCTGCGCGGCCAGACCCCGTGCAGGTGTCCTGGGGCTTCTTCAAGGGAACGCTGCTCGCTTTGCCCTTTGCCTTCCTTGTCGGCCAGGTCGCGCTGCCTGCCCTGCCCGGCTTCGGCTGGTTCACGCTGTTTGTCGTACCGATCCTGATACCGACGGCGCTGGGCATGGCCAATCCGCGGACTGTCGGCGTGGCGACGGCCTTTGCCATCAATTTCCTCGCCTTCCTCAGCCCACACCAGGCGATGACCTATGCTCCAGGCCCGTTCTTCGCCGGCTCGGCGTCGGTGCTGGTCGGCATCCTGCTGGCGATCGGCGTCTTCATCGTGGTGCTGCCCGCCGACCCATGGCTCGCGGCCAACCGCATCGTGCGCGCCATGCGCGAGGATTTGGCCCGGCTTTGCCTGCATGAGCGGGTGCCGCGGCGCTCGGCCTTCGAGAGCCTGGCCTATGACCGGATCAATCAGCTGATGCCGCTGTTGCAGAATGCCGGCAGGAAAGGCGATGCCATCCTGGGCGGCGGCGTCGCCGCCGTCACCGTCGGCCTCGAAATCCTGCGGTTGCGCGCCGCGCAGCAAAGCCCGGCCATTCCTTCCGAAACCGCGCTTTCGATCACCAATTTTCTGCGCGGCCTGGCGCGTGAACTGCTGTTTCGCACACCCGGCGACCCGCAGACGGCGACCGTCGCTGTCGCCCGGCAATATGCAGCCGGCCTGAGCGAGCGCAGCGGCAGTGCCGACACGCTGCAGATCGCAGCCTCGCTGCGCATCATCGCCGCCGCGATCGAGGATTTCCCGGATTTTTTCGCGAAGGATCGGGGTTAGGATGTCAGGCCGCGGCGATCGCCAGCGCGTGGCCACGCGCGTTTTCGCGCAGCGCGTCGAGATGGATAGACTTGACGAGGCCGGCGAGATCGCCCTCGGTGGACTGACCGCCCAATTCCTTCAGCATCAGCCAGCTGACTTCCTGCACGCCGGCGACGCGCTTGCCGTTGGCGACTTCGCGCCAGATCTTGAGCGCCCGCAGAATGATGCCATGGGTGGGCGCGGCAAGGCCGGCGCCGCGAAACAGCGCCTGCAGTGCAACGTCCTGTCCGCCGGCAAGCAGCGCCCGCACCCGCTGCTCCGACTGCTGGCTGAGCGCGACCAGGGTCGAGCCGAAGAAGTCGACCTTGCCATGTGCAATCGTGCGGATGATGAAGCTTGCGGTCAGGTCGCCGCGCAGACGCAGATGCTCGATGAGCGCCGCATGTTCCTCGGTGCGCGTGCCTTCGACCAGCCGAACCGAAGCCTTTACGCAGGCATCGCGCGTGACGCGCTCGGCTCTGGCCGCCCCCATCAGCGCCATCACCAGCGGTGAACCCTTCAGCGTTTCGCCGAGCTTGACCAGCAGCATGTGCCGGCAGTCGGCAGGCAGCCTGACATCGGTAACCATAGCCTCACGCAAATGCGCGATATGGCCATGCCGCTCGGCCATGCGGCGAAAGCTGAGCGACGCGATATCGGCGCCGTCATTGGCGAGCAGCGCAGCACATGCTTCCGGTTCGCCGATCTCGGCGATGGCCGCGGCAACCGCCATCGAGACGACCGGCCGGTCGGCGATCAGTTTTTGCGTCGCCTTGTGGCCGGCCGCAACACGGTCGATCAGGTCGGCATCGGTGAGCAGCGGCGAGCGCGCCAGCACCAGGGCTGCCACTTCCGGCTGGTCGGAGGCGAGCGCGCTGATAATCTGCAGCGGGGCATGGTGGCTCATGGACAGCGCCTCGGCCAGCGCCAGCCGCACCTTCGACGAGGCGTCGTCGAGCAGCAGCGTCAGTGCCGCCTCGGCGGCGCAGCGGTCCTCGAAAGGCAGGTCGGAATTGATATAGGCGCGGGCCAGCGCGCTCGCCGCCGCGGCACGCTCCGAGACCCTCGCCGTGTAGATCCATTTGAGAAAATGCGAGACAACCATACTGCCTGCTTGCGCCCCTAGCCGGAAAGCTTCCGGCCGCAGGAATGACCTTAGGCAGAAAAGGTTTACGAACGGTTCACCATGTTTATTAACTGGCTTGCGGGTGGCATGGGCAGCGCCTATCAACCGTCAGGCAGCAGAGGAGAACAACGATGGCCGGGCTTTATCTCGAAGAGTTCGTCGTCGGCCATGTCTTCCGGCACACGCTGCGCAAGACCATCACCGAAAGCGACAACATGCTGTTTTCGGTGATGACGCTGAACCCGCAGCCGCTGCATATCGACTTCGATTTCGCCGCCAAAACCGAATGGGGCAAGCCGCTGGTCAATTCACTCTTCACGCTCGGCCTGATGATCGGCATCTCCGTCAATGACATCACCGTCGGCACTACGGTCGCCAATCTCGGCATGAAGGAAACGGTGTTCCCGCACCCGGTCTTCCACGGCGACACCGTCCGTGTCGAGACGACGGTGCTCTCGGTCAGGGACTCGAAATCGAAGCCGGATCGCGGCATCGTCGAGTTCGAGCATCGCGCCTACAATCAAAACGACGTGCTCGTCGCCAAATGCACGCGCCAGGCGATGATGATGAAAAAGGCGGCCTGATGCGCTCGCTGCTGTTTGTGCCCGGCGATTCCGAAAAGAAGCTGGAGAAAGGCTTTGGCGCCGGCGCCGATGTGGTCATCGTCGATCTTGAGGATTCCGTTGCGCCACAACACAAGGCGACGGCGCGCGAGATCGCCGCACGCTTCATTGCCGGCAACAGACAGCAGACAAGCGCCGCCATTTATGTCCGCGTCAATGACCTCTCGACCGGATTGACCGACGACGATCTGGCAGTGCTGGTGGCAGTCAAACCCGACGGCATCATGCTGCCGAAGTCGAACAGCGGCCAGGACGTGCAGCAGCTCTCCGCAAAGCTCCGTGTGCACGAAGCCGAAAACGGATTGCCAGACGGTGGCATAAGAATCCTGCCGATTATCACTGAAACGGCTACCGGGGTGCTTGCCGCCGCGACCTATGCCGGGGCAAGCGCCCGGCTTGCCGGCCTCACCTGGGGCGCGGAGGATCTGTCGGCGGCGATTGGCGCGCGCGCGGCGCGCGACGACAACGGCCGCTACACCGATGTCTTCCGCTTCGCCCGCACCATGACCATCCTCGCCGCCGGCGCGGCCGAAGTCGCGGCGATCGACACGGTCTTCCCCGCCTTTCGTGACGTGGCTGCCTTCGAAGCGGAATGCATCGAAGCCGAGCGTGACGGCTTTACCGGCAAGATGGCGATCCACCCGGCGCAAGTGCCGGTCATCAACGCTGCCTTCACGCCGTCGGCCGAGGCGATTGAACGATCGCAGGCCATCGTCGCAGCGTTCGAAGCCGCCGGAAATCCCGGTGTGGTCGGCATTGACGGCAAGATGTACGACCGGCCGCATCTTCGGCTGGCCGAGCGGCTCCTGGCCCGGGCCGGCGCTGCGGGCGTTTCTGCCTAATCCCGTTGAGTGTGACGCCGCCCAACGGTCGCTCATCGGCGCGGATCCGCCGGCTCACGACGGCACGCGCCCGCAGGCCATTCAGCCGTTCCATGGTCCCGCATAATCCGCATAGAGCTTTGCCGGATCAGGCCGCGGCCGTTCCGGCGCCGGCCCCTGGTAGGAGCCGATATGGATGAAACCGACGACGCGTTCCTGCGGCGCCAGGCCCAGCATCACCCTGGCCTCCGGCACGTCGGAATACCAGTTGCTTATCATGTTGGTGCCATAGCCCAGCGCATTGGCCGCAATCATCAGGTTCATCGCCGCCATGCCGCCGGACAGGAACATTTCCCATTGCGGGATTTTCGGGTTTTCTTTCGGGCTGGAGACCACGCCGATCACCAGCGGCGCGCGCGAAAACCGCGCCAGTTCCTGGTTGCGGCGGTTTTCCGGCAGCGGCCCTTCGCGCTGCTCGGCAAGGGCGGCCAGCTTCCTGCCGATCTCGACGCGCGCCTCGCCACGATAGAGGATGAAGCGCCAGGGCTCCAGCCGGCCATGGTCGGGCACCCGCGTCGCGGCGGCGATCATCGTCGCGATATCGGCGTCGCTTGGCGCCGGTTCCTTCAATTCAGGAATCGGTGCTGAGTTTCGGGTCAGCAGGAAGTCGATGATCGGCGACACCATGGGGGCCTAGTCTCCTAAAGCACTCGATTTTGAGCTGAAGCGCGCCGTTGCGGATCGGGGCGGCTCGGGCATTGGCGCGGACATGCCGAACGAAAGAGCCAGGCGCCAAGGCGGATCGGACTCTTAAGCCTTGAAATTGCCACCGCCTTGGGCTTCAACGCAAGGCATGTTTGAGGGGACATTGCGCCTTTTCCTGATTTGGCTCGCCGCCGCGCTGTTGATGGTGCCGGCTTCAATGGCCATGGCGCAGAACGCCGACGGCATCTCCAATCTGAAACTCCCCGACATTTCGAGCTATGCCACGCCCAGGAACGATACGTCGCTGGCGCTCGGTGGCGGTGGCGCCATCACGCTCTCGGCCCAGCTGACCGACAAGGGCGCCGACATCACGCGCGGCATCGTCTGGCGCGTCTTCAAGCCCGAAGCCTCCAGCGACGGCAAGCTGCCGATGGTCGCTTCGGCGCATGGCGGCATCGCCGTATTTCAGCTCCAACCCGGCAGCTATCTCGTCCATGCGTCCTACGGGCGCGCCGGCGCCACCAAGCGCATCACCGTCGGCAAGGACGCCAAGCGCGAGAGCCTGGTGCTCGATGCCGGGGGCCTGAAACTAGACGCGGTGCTGTCGGGCGGCGTGCGCATTCCGTCGAAAAAGCTGCGTTTTTCCATCTATGAGGGCACCGCCGAGGCCAATGGCGACCGCGCCTTGATCATCCCCGATGTCGCGCCGAACAGCGTCGTGCGGCTCAACGCCGGCGTCTACCATGTCGTCTCCACCTATGGCGCGGTGAATGCCGTCATCCGCTCCGACATCCGCGTCGAGGCCGGAAAACTGACCGAAGCCACGGTCGAGCATCGTGCGGCGGAGATGACCATGAAGCTGGTGCGCGAAACCGGCGGCGAGGCCATCGCCGATACATCCTGGTCGCTGCTCAACGAATCCGGCGACCCGATCAAGGAAGCCGTCGGCGCCTTCGCCTCGATGGTGCTGGCCGAAGGTCAGTACACCATCATCGCCAAGAACCGCGATCGCATCTACCAGAAGGATTTCACCGTCGTCGCCGGCCAGAACCAGGAAATCGAGGTCCTGGCCACAGAGGCATCGGCCATCGACCCCGAGGAAGGCGCCGACTGACCGGCGCAAAGGAGGGCGGGGTCAAACGGCGGGTTTCGGTTCACTATCGCCGGCAACCGCGCTGCCTCAGGCCGCCTTGCGCATCCGTTTTGGCAGGAAAGGCACGCGTCCGCGCTGGGCTCTTGGCGTCGAGAGGTCGAACACCGATCGGTACAGGCGATCGAGCAGCGCCTTGCGGTCGCGCAACGGGGCAAGCTCGTCCCAACGCAGCACATCGCCGACACGCACCTCGATGGCCTTGCCCGACAGCCGCGCGAACTCGCGGACAAGCAGGGAAAGCCGCAGCGTCAACGATGCCTTGCCGATCAGCTTGGCCACGCGGTTGTCACGCTCGGCCATATTCATCGGGCCGCTGACGAGATGGAACAGGCGACCGTTCTGGCCGGAAAAATGCATTGGGATAACCGAGGCCTTGGCCTCCTGGACGAGCTTGGCCGGAAACATCTTCCACGGAAGGTCAATGGCGCGGCCGAAAACCTTGGGCGCCGTGGCGACACCACCGGCGGGAAAGATCACGATGGTGACCCCTTCCTTCAACAGGCGCACGGCCTCGTGCCGCACAGCCATGTTGTTCTTCAGTGCGTCCTTGGTCTCGGAAAAGTCGATCGGCAGCGAATACGGTTCCATCTCGCGGATCCTGAGCAGATCCTTGTGGATCATGACGCGGAACGGACGCTCGAGCTGCTCGGCCAGCGACAAGACGGCAATGCCGTCACCGATGCCGAACGGATGGTTGGCGACGATCACCAGCGGCGTGTCCGGCAGCTTCGCCGGCGGCCATTGATCGGCGCTGCGCACCTTGACGTCGATCAGTTCCAGCATGCGGCTGAACACGCGCTCGCCGCTCGACACCACCTGGCGGCGCCAGAAATCATAAAGCGCAGCATACCGGTCGCGGCCGGACATGCCTTCGATGGAGTGGATGAACCAGCGCGTCAGCGCCGGCTGGCTGGCATTGGCATAGGAGAGCTCGGGAAACGGTCTTTCCCGCATCTTCAGCTTGAGCATGGATGGCTCGTTACAGGTTTGGCGTGACAGGCATGTGAAAATGGCGGTGGATCGCTCCACCGCCATGTCGTGCGAGATATCGGCGCTCAGGCCGCGCGGCGTTTGCGGTCGGGCGACACCGCCTCGTCGGCAAGCTGCTTGAGCGCATCGGCCAGCGTGAGCGATTGCTGGTCGCGGGAGCCGAGCCGGCGGATGTTGACCGTCTCTTCTTCCGCCTCGCGCTTGCCGCAGACGAGGATAACCGGAACCTTGGCCAGCGAATGCTCGCGGACCTTGTAATTGATCTTCTCGTTGCGCAGATCGGCTTCGGCGATAAGCCCCGCCGCCTTCAGCTGCGCCACGACCTTCGTCGCGTAGTCGTCGGCGTCCGAGGTGATCGTCGCCACCACCACCTGCAGCGGCGCGAACCACAGCGGGAAATGGCCGGAATAGTGCTCGGTCAGGATGCCGAGGAAGCGCTCCATCGAGCCACAGATGGCGCGGTGCACCATCACCGGCTGCTTCTTTTCCGAATCCGAGCCGATGTAGAAGGCGCCAAAGCGCTCCGGCAGGTTGAAGTCGACCTGCGTGGTGCCGCACTGCCATTCGCGGCCGATGGCATCCTTCAGCACATATTCGAATTTCGGCCCGTAGAAAGCGCCTTCGCCCGGATTGATCGAGGTCTGGATGCGGTTGCCCGACCGTGTCCTGATCGTGTCCAGCACGCCGCTCATGATCGCCTCGGCATGATCCCAGGCCTCGTCGGTGCCGACGCGCTTGTCGGGCCGCGTCGACAGTTTGACGCTGACGTGGTCGAAGCCGAAATCGGCATAGGTCGACAGGATCAGCTCGTTGATGCGCAGGCATTCCGATGCCAGCTGCTCCTCGGTGCAGAAGATATGCGCATCGTCCTGCGTGAAACCGCGCACGCGCATCAGCCCGTGCAGCGCGCCGGACGGTTCGTAGCGATGGACATTGCCGAATTCCGCAAGCTTTACGGGCAGATCGCGATAGGATTTCAACCCATGCTTGAATATCTGCACATGGCCCGGACAGTTCATCGGCTTGAGCGCGAAGACGCGGTCGTCGTCAGTATCGTCGCCGGCCACCGTCACCTTGAACATGGCGTCGCGATACCAGCCCCAATGGCCCGATGTCTCCCACAGGCTCTTGTCCAGAACCTGTGGCGCGTTGACCTCCTGGTAGCCCTGCTCATCGAGGCGGCGGCGCATGTAGTTGACCAGGTTCTGGAACATCTTCCAGCCCTTGGCGTGCCAGAAGACGACGCCCGGTCCCTCTTCCTGGAAATGAAACAGGTCCATCTCGCGGCCGAGTTTCCTGTGGTCGCGCTTCTCGGCCTCTTCCAGCATCGTCTGGTAGGCGTCGAGCTCAGTCTGCTCGGCCCAGGCCGTACCATAGATGCGGGTCAGCATCGGGTTGTTCGAATCGCCGCGCCAATAGGCGCCAGCCACCTTCATCAGTTTGAAGGCGTTGCCGATCTGCCCGGTCGAGGCCATGTGCGGACCGCGGCAGAGGTCGAACCAGTCGCCCTGGGCGTAGATCTTGAGATCCTGGTCCTCGGGAATGGCGTCGATCAGCTCCAGCTTGTAGCGCTCGCCCTTGTCGGCAAAGACCTTTTTCGCCTTGTCGCGCGACCAGACTTCCTTGGTGAACGGCTTGTTGCGCGCGATGATCTCGCGCATTTTCTTTTCGATCACTGGGAAATCGTCAGGCGTGAATGGCTCGTTGCGGGCGAAGTCGTAGTAGAATCCGTTCTCGATCACCGGCCCGATGGTCACCTGCGTTCCCGGCCACAGTTCCTGCACGGCTTCCGCCAGCACATGCGCCGCATCATGGCGGATGAGCTCCAATGCACGCGGATCGGTGCGGGTGATTATCTCTACCTTGCCGGACTTGCCGAGCGGATCGGAGAGGTCGCGCACGGTGCCATCGATGGCATAGGCGACGGCTTTTTTGGCCAGCGACTTCGAGATCGATTCGGCAAGAGCAGCACCGGTCATCGCGGCGTCATAGTCGCGGACGGAGCCATCGGGAAATGTGAGGGAAACGGAATTCAGCATCAGGTATCTCCTATCCAGTCCCGCAAACGAGCGCGGGTGGTAAAATGAGCCGGAGGCGCCAATTGGACTGACGACAACAGCGGGCGGGTTTTAGAGGCAGCACGGTAAGAGGTAAAGAGCCGTCGTTGGCGCAGCCGTCAGGAAATGTCGCCACTGATGTCGCAGTCCGGTCGCGAAGGCTTGCGATTTTTCCCGGCACAGGTTGAAATCATAGAAATGGAAGACGCACTACCCAGCCGAACCGCCCTGCGCGTCTCGCGCCTGAGGGCTCTTAACCAGATCTCACCGCAGGCAGGACTGTTTCGCGATCCCTACGCGATCGCGATTCTGGGGGAAGCGGCGCCTGCAGCGCAGGAACTTGAGCAGGAAGACGAGCACGACCGGCGCATGCGCCTGTTCGTGGCCGCACGTGCCCGCCTTGCCGAAGACTGGCTGGCTGCGGCGGTGCGCCGCGGTACCAGTCAACTGGTGGTGCTTGGCGCCGGTCTCGACACGTTTGCGCTACGCAATCCCTACCCCGACCTCACTGTGTTCGAAGTCGATCATCCGGCAACGCAGGCCTGGAAACGCAAATGCTTCGCCGAGGCCGGCCTTGCCGAGCCGCCGGCCACCACATTCGTGCCGGTCAATTTCGAGCGCCAGCGCCTGGCCGACGAACTGGCATTGGCCGGCCTGAAGCCGACCGAGCCCTGTTTCTTCATCTGGCTGGGCGTCGTGCCTTACCTGACGCAGGAAGCGATCTTCGGCACGCTGTCCTGGATTGCCGGCATTCCCGGATCGGAGGTCGTCTTCGACTACAGCGAGCCGGCAGAGAACCGCGATGCGGCGGGACAGGAAGCCCTGTCCTTCCATGCGGCGCGCGTCGCCGCTGTCGGCGAGCCGTGGATCAGCTTCTTCGTCCCCAGCGCACTGGCCAAATCTCTTCGCGAGCTCGGTTTCGATGAGATCGAGGATTTGGAAAGCCGCGATATTTTCGCCCGCTTTTCCAAGGCGCCGAAGACAGACACGAATTCCGGCGGTCACCTCATGCGTGCCCGCCGAAACAGCTGAAATCGCTCACTTCACCAGCTGCGGCAGGTCCTTCAGGAACGCTGCGCGCGTCGCAGGGCCTTTGGCGTGTCGATCGGTTTGGTATCGACGACAAGCCGGGCAAAGACGATCCGGCGGCCGTCCTTTTGCGCCCAGCCCACGAACCAGCCGAGCGAGCGCTTGCCGTCCTTGCCGAGCCTGGTGCTGCCTGTCTTGCCCTGGACGGTCCAGTCGCCGGCCTGGAAACTCGGCAGGATGGCGCGGGTCATCTCATGTGCCTTGGCAGAAACCGGCATTTTGTCGGCAAGCAACCGGCGCAGGAAAGCTGTCTGCTCGACCGGCGATAGAGCGAGGAATTTATCCAGGATTGCGTGAGCCCGTTGTCCTTGCCGGCATCGCCCGAGACATCCGAATTGCCGTAGCCGAATGTCGAGACTTAACCGGCGAATTTCTCAGCTCCGAGCCGGCGCACGATCTCGCGCGAATACCACACGATCGAGTCGCGCTCCCAGATCGTCGGGTCGACCGTTTTGTGGTCGCGCTTCACGGCCTTGAACTCGGGCTTGTAGTCCCAGCTCGGCGTATGCGTGTCGCTCAGGATGCCGCTGTCGTAACCGATCAGCGCCAGCGGCACCTTGAAGGTCGACGCCGGGCTGACGCGCTGGTCGCAGACGCCGTGCTGATAAAGCGTCGCGCCGCTGGTCGCGTCCTGGATCAGCGTGCATTGGACATCGCCGAGCGGCGCCGATTGCGCCCGCATGGGAAATCCCAAGAACCAGGCCAGCAGGAACAGGACCGCGGCAATGATGAAGGGATGGGTTTCGATACGGCGCATACGAGCTCTCCTGGGGAATGACCATGAGGCGCTTAGCGAAGTGTCTTGGCTCGATTTTGACTCAAATGCGCAGTCTTTGTGCAGGCCGTTGTTAACCCTACCGGATCGTAAACGCGTCTGCCGTCAGGCCTCCGCTTCGCCGCGCTTCCTGCCGATCTGCCAGTAACGCCACGGCATGAACCAGACATAGCGCGGGGCGAGCGCCTCCGGCACGCGGTCGATACCGTGCGTCCCGAATGGCCCGCAGCGCAGCACGCGGAAAAGGCCCATCCAACTGCCGGCCCAAAGGCCGTGGCGAGCGATCGCCTCATGCGCGTATTCGGAACAGGTCGGCAGATGCCGGCAGGAATTGCCGACAAAGCCCGACAGCGTCAATTGATAGAGCCGTACCAGCGATGTGCCGAGAATGCGGCCGGGCGTTCTGCGCCAGGGCCCGGGCCAGTTGCGCCCGCGCCGGACCGGCCCAGCGACATGCGCATGCCGATGCTCGTCGCCCACCACTTGCTCCGTTTCGCGTTTCCAAGCCGATAGATGTGAGCTTCGGCTGGCAAACGCAATCCCATTCACGCACTCGCCTCTTTGTCGGCTTCATGGTCGCGAGCGGCGAAACGGGTGCCGCTCAGCCGGCGTCGCCCAGCGACTGACGCTCGCCGGCCGCTGCTCACGGCACCGGTCATGCCGTCTCTCGCCATGCCATTGAAACGTCGCGATCCGCATCACATCGCCGAAGATTTCCAGAAACTGGATCATGTCCGTATCTCCTTTGAGAGCGAATTAGACGCCCACTGGTCTTCGCCTTCAAACGAGTATAATTTCCGCTTCGGATAACTTTGGGTTATGCGAATGAAGCGCGGGCGGCTGCCTCTGACGGCGTTGCGAAGTTTCGAGGCAGCCGGCCGGCAATTGAGCTTCAGCCGGGCTGCCGAGGAGCTGTTCGTCTCGCAGGCCGCCATCAGCCGGCAGATCCGCGAGCTCGAGCAGTTCCTGCGCCGGCCCTTGTTCCACCGCCATCACCGCCGCGTCGAGCTGACCGAGGCGGGCCAGCGTCTGCTCGATCAGTTGGTCAGAAGTTTCGACGACATCGACAGGCTGCTCTCGGACCTGGTGGCGGCCCCGGCGCAGTCTGTTGTTCGCGTCAGCGTCGAGCCATCGCTGGCCTCGGTATGGCTGTTGCCGCGGCTCAACCGCTTCAGCCAGTTGCGGCCCGATATCGACGTCTCCCTCGAAGTCGACCCAAGGCCGATCGAGTTCCGCAGCGATCAGCCCGAACTTGCCCTGCGCTTCAGCGCGCGTACCACCTCATGGCCGCGCAGTGAGGCGGAATGGCTCGCCTCGACGGTGGATTCACCGGTCCTGTCGCCGGCCTTGCTGGCATCGGGCCCGGCTCTCGAAAAGCCGCTCGACCTCGCGCGCTACACGCTGTTGCATGAGGAGAACCGTCAGGGCTGGGCGCGCTGGTTCGAAGCGGCCGGCGTGGCCGCTGACGTCATTCCGGCGCGCGGCCCGATGCTGGCGGATGTGTCGCTGTCCAAGCAGGCAGCCCTGCTCGGCCATGGCGTGGCGCTCGGCGACCTCCTGCAGGTCGGCGAGGAGATCGCGTCGGGCGCGCTGGTCAAGCCCTTCGACATTGACGTCGCCTCCGGGGCCTATTTTCTGGTTGCCAAAAGTTTGAAGAAACTGCCGGAGCCGGCCAAAGCCTTTGCCGACTGGATCCGTGGCGAATTTGCCCAAAGCAGACGACCGCCAGAAGCCACGCCCCAGGGCATGGTTATATAGGTCAGGCTGCTTCTTCGGCGCGCTTCTTCTCGATCTGGCCAATGGCATCGACCACGGCATCAAAGGTCAGCATGGTGGAAGCATGCCGCGCCTTGTAGTCGCGCACCGGCTCCAGATATTTAAGGTCGCCAAAGCGTCCCTCAGGCGGCGCGCCGTTTTCCTTCAGCATCTTCACCATGGTGTCGCGCACCGCGCGCAATTCGTCGGCGCTGGCGCCGATGACATGCTGAGCCATGATCGATGACGAGGCCTGGCCGAGCGCGCAGGCCTTCACGTCATGAGCGAAATCGGTGACGACGCCATCGTCCATCTTGAGGTCGACGGTGACCGTCGAGCCGCACAATTTGGAATGGGCGCGCGCCGTCGCGTCCGGATGATCGAGCCGGCCGATGCGTGCGATGTTTCCGGCAAAACTCAGAATTTTCGCATTGTAGACATCGTCAATCATATTTTTCCAATCCGTCGCCGCCAAGCGAACAGCGATTGCCGCTGTAGCGTCTTTCATTCGCCGGGCACGACCATATATAATGCTGGCAGTCGGGTATCGACAAGGCAACGCAAAGCCGCCGTCCTTGCCCATTTCGTTCACGCCGCTTGCGGGCTGGAAACCGGGCGAGTTTCCAACACCCGAAAGGTCGTGGTCCGTTCAACTCGTCCCTCCTGAGAGGGGGACTACGGGAGACGCCTTTATGGATGCCGTCATCAAGAAGATCATGCCCCCTTCCGACTATCTGGAGAAGCCGGTCACCGACAGGCCGAGCGAAGCCGAGGTCGAGGCCGCCGTGCGCGTGCTGCTGCGCTGGACCGGTGACAATCCGGAGCGCGAGGGCCTGATCGACACGCCCAAGCGCGTCACCAAGGCATTCCTCGAAATGTTCAACGGCTACGACATGTGCCCCGCCGAGGAGCTCGGCCGCACCTTCGAGGAAGTCGCCGGCTATGACGATCTCGTCATCGTCAAGGACATCAAGTTCCACTCGCACTGCGAGCACCACATGGTGCCGATCATCGGCAAGGCGCATGTCGGCTACCTGCCCGACGGCAAGGTCGTCGGCCTGTCCAAGATCGCCCGCGTCGTCGACATCTTCGCCCACCGCCTGCAGACTCAGGAGGCCATGACGGCGCAGATCGCCGGCGTCATCCAGGACGTGCTCAACCCGCGCGGCGTCGCCGTCATGATCGAGGCCGAGCATATGTGCATGGCCATGCGCGGCATCCGCAAACAGGGCTCCACCACGCTGACCTCGACCTTCACCGGTGTCTTCAAGGACACGCCTGAGGAACAGGTCCGTTTCGTCACCATGGTGCGCGGGTAATCGTCTGCCGTCACCTTCCAAAGGCGTAGACTTAGCCGAAAACGGTGATTTCCGAGATCCAGAGCGGAGCGTATTGAAATACGTGAGCAGCGGAGGCGCAGGAAGCTGCCATTGTGCAGGCCGGCCTCCCAAATCAGCACATCTTTAGACCGAACAAGGACCGCCGATGCCGGCACTGCAATTTCCCGAGGCTCCAGCAGACAAGAAGGCGCTTGAGGAAGGCTCCGTCCTTTCACCGCGCTTTGACGCCAGCGGTCTCGTCACCGTCGTCGTCACCGATGCTGAAGACGGCATGCTGTTGATGGTCGCGCATATGAATGCCGAGGCGCTGGCGCTGACGCTGGAGACCGGCATCGCCCATTACTGGTCGCGCTCGCGCAACGCGCTGTGGAAGAAGGGCGAAACCTCCGGCAATTTTCAGCGCGTCGTCGAGACGCGGATCGACTGCGACCAGGACGCCATATGGCTTCGGGTGAAAGTGTTGGGCCACGACGCAACCTGTCACACCGGCCGGCGTTCATGCTTTTATCGGACGGTGGGGTTCAACGACGGCAAGGCAATGCTTGCCGACGACGGCAGCACGCCGCTGTTCGATGCGGAAAAAACGTATCGGAAGCCTGCGTGAACCATTCAACAGTCGCAAACCACTCATATTCACTATTCTCAAACGTCCTTCCTGTAGAACGGACGCGGGACAAGGGAGATCATGATGCTCGAGTGGGCGTCATTGCGTAACAGGCCGGATATGCGGGAGGCCAATGGCCCCTCATCGTCCGGCGGCGTGCCTGACCCGCTACCTGCGGGCAAGACAGGCATTTCGCTCGCGCTGGGCGGCGGCTGCGCACGCGGCTGGGCGCATATCGGCGTGCTGCGCGCGCTCGACGAGGCCGGCATCGAGATATCGATGATCGCCGGCACCTCGATCGGCGCGCTGGTTGGCGGCTGCTATCTCTCCGGCAAGCTGGATGAGCTCGAGGAATTCGCCCGCAGCCTGACCAAGCGACGCATCTTCGGCCTGCTCGATCTCAATCTGCGCGGCAGCGGACTGTTCGGCGGCATGAAACTCGACGCACGCTTGCGCGAGCACATGGCCGGCATCCGCTTCGAAGATCTGACGAAACCCTTCGTCGCCGTTGGCGCCGAAATCCGCACCGGCCATGAGATCTGGTTGTCGAGCGGCTCGCTGATCACTGCCATGCGCGCCTCCTATGCGCTGCCCGGCGTGTTCGAGCCGGTGAATTGCAACGGCCGCGTGCTGGTCGACGGCGCGCTGGTCAACCCGGTTCCGGTTTCGGTCTGCCGGGCCTACGAGCAGCCGTTGGTCGTCGCGGTCAACCTTCACTACGATCTGTTCGGCCGCGCCGCCGTCATCAAGCACAGCGCCGGCGAACTGCTGATCGAGAAGGATGCGCCCCGGCCAGGCCAGGCCGATCCCGATCACCAGGCCCACCAGACGCGGCTCGGCATCACCGGCGTCATGGTCGAAGCCTTCAACATCATCCAGGACCGGATTTCGCGCGCAAGGCTTGCCGGCGATCCGCCTGATATGTCGCTGCAGCCGAAGCTCAGCCATATCGGCCTGACCGAATTCCACCGCGCCGACGAGGCGATCAGCCTTGGCTATCAGGCGACGATGGCGCAGATCGGCGAGTTGAAGCGGCTGCAGACCGTTCTGGCTTAAACCAGTTCGGCAATCTCAGGCCCTTGCCGCGTCGATGATGCGGAACTGCACCGTGCGATTGCCGTTCCAGTAATTGCCCGACAGCGAGCCGGCGACATGCACTGTCTTGCCCCGGTTCTTGAACAGGAACTCACCGAGCGCGGTATCGACGGAGCGAAAGGCGATCGCCTGGATGCGGCCGCCGCTTTCCGACTGCAGGTCGGCGCGAATGTGGTTGGTGCCGACGGCGCGCACATCGGCCAGCCGATGGCGCGGCAGCGCGAACACCGGCGCGACATGGCCGGCGCCGAACGGGCCGGCCTTTTCCTGCGCATCCAACAGTGCAAGCGTCGCCCCTTCGGCGGCGAGCGCGCCGTCTATGGCCAGGCTTTCCTCGTCCTGCAGCCGGAACACTTCGGTCGCTGCGCGCTCCTCGAAGAAGGCCCGCAGTTCGCCCAGTTTCGCGCGTTCCACCGTGATGCCGGCCGCCATGCCATGGCCGCCGCCCTTGACGATCAGCCCGGCTCCGGCGGCGTCACGCACCAGTCGTCCGAGATCGAAGCCCGACACCGAACGGCCCGAACCGGTGCCGATGCCATTGGCGTTGAAGGCGATGGCGAAGGCGGGACGGCGCGCGTGGTCCTTCAGCCGCGACGCAATCAGCCCGACAATGCCGGGATGCCAGTGGGTACTGGCCGTGACGATGACGGCCGGGCCACTGCCGCCGGCAAGCTCGGCATCGGCTTCGGCGCGCGCCGCGGCCAGCATCTCCAGCTCCATCTGCTGGCGTTCCTGGTTGAGCCGGTCGAGCGTCTCGGCAATCGTGCCGGCCTCGACGGGATCGTCGGTGGCAAGCAGCCGGCTGCCGAGGGCTGCATCGCCGATGCGCCCGCCGGCATTGATTCGCGGGCCGATCAGATAGGCCAGATGAAAGGTGGTGATCGGCTCGCCGATGCGCGACACCCGCGCCAGCGCGGCCAGCCCCTCATTCTTCTGCTGCCGCGCCATCTGCAGTCCTTTGACCACGAAGGCACGGTTGACGCCGATGAGCGGCACCACGTCGCAAACGGTGGCCAGCGCCGCGAGATCAAGCAGCGACAGCAGGTCCGGCTGCGCGGCGTCCGGCAATCGGCTGCGCAGTATCCTCGCCGTCTGCACCAGAGCGAGGAAGACGACACCGGCCGCGCACAGATGGCCCTGTCCCGACAGATCATCCTCGCGGTTGGGATTAACGACCGCGGTCGCTTCCGGCAGCGCACCGCCGACCTGATGGTGGTCTAGCACCACCACATCGGCGCCGGCCGACTTGGCCGCATCGATGGAGACAGCGCTGTTGGTGCCGCAATCGACGGTGACGATCAGCGTCGCGCCGCGTGAGACGAGTTCGCGCATCGCCTCCGGATTGGGACCATAGCCCTCGAAAATGCGATCTGGAATGTAAATCTCCGACGGCACCGAGAAATGCGTCAGGAAGCGTTTGAGCAGTGCCGACGAGGCGGCGCCGTCGACATCGTAGTCGCCGAAGATCGCTACCTTCTCCTTGGCGATGACCGCCTCGGCAATACGGGTCGCTGCCTTGTCCATGTCGGTCAGCGAGGCCGGGTCCGGCAAAAGGTTGCGGATCGTCGGATCGAGGAAGCGCTCGGCCTGGTCGGCGGTGACGCCGCGCCCTGCCAGCACACGCGCGACGATGTCGGGAACGCCATGGCCCTGCGCGATGGCAAGCGCCGTCATGTCCTGCCGTTCGCTCAACCGGTGTTCCCAGGAAACACCGGTCGCCGACTGCCTGACATCGAGGAAGAGGCGTTTGTCGCCCGTCATAGGACGCGTCGTCTGCAGATTGTCATTTCCGGCAATATGCGACGGCTAAACAGGAAAGTCTCAAAACTTTTCCAGATCCTGGTGACGCGCCTTGATCTCGCGCACGGTGCGCGACGACGAGCGCAGCACGATGGTGTGCGTGGTGATGGAATTGCTGCCGAACTGGACGCCGGCCAGCATGTTGCCGTCGGTGACGCCGGTCGCGGCAAACAGCACATCGCCGCGCGCCATATCCTCGGCGCGATAGACCCGCTTCGGCTCGACAATGCCCATCTTGGCTGCGCGCGCCACCTTTTCCTGCGTGTCGAGGATCAGCCGGCCCTGCATCTGGCCGCCGGTGCAGCGCAGTGCCGCCGCCGCCAGCACGCCCTCCGGCGCGCCGCCTGTGCCGAGATAGATGTCGATGCCGGTCTCTTCCGGGTCGGTGGTGTGGATGACGCCGGCGACATCGCCATCGCCGATCAGCCGGATCGCCGCGCCCGTGGCGCGCACCGCTTCGATCAGCTTTTCATGGCGCGGCCGGTCGAGGATGCAGGCGGTGATTTCCGCCACCGCGACGCCTTTGGCCTTGGCGAGGTTGGCAATGTTTTCAGCCGGCGAGGCGTCGATGTCGATGACGCCTTCGGCATAGCCCGGACCGATGGCGATCTTGTCCATGTAGACATCGGGCGCAAACAACAGGCTGCCCTTTTCGGCAATGGCGATGACGGCCAACGCATTGGGCAGGTTCTTGGCGCAGATGGTCGTACCTTCGAGCGGATCGAGCGCGATGTCGACCGCCGGACCTATGCCGCTGCCGACCTCTTCGCCGATATAGAGCATCGGCGCCTCATCGCGCTCGCCCTCGCCGATCACCACCGTGCCCTTTATGGCGAGGCGGTTGAGTTCCTGGCGCATGGCGTCGACCGCGGCCTGGTCGGCGGCCTTTTCATCGCCGCGCCCACGCAGCCTGGCGGCAGCGACCGCGGCGCGTTCGGTGACACGCACCACTTCCATGGTGAGTATCCTGTCGAGACCGGCGACAATGTTCTGGGCCACATTCATCGGGAGAAAATCCTCGTTCAAACGCGCCTCCGCCAGGGGCGCGATCCTTGTGTCAAAGCTCCATGACAACGGCAAGACTGGTGTCGATACTTTTTTGAAATCGCAGCAAAATCAATCGATTAAAGTATTTAAACAGCGCAAGGCCAAATCGGCTCCCGACAGCTCCGCGACCTGTTGGATCGCAAAGCGTAAGCTCCGACCAGAGGTGGCAATCGCATATGTCAAATCTTTCATCCGATATATTTATTAGTCAGGAATACAAGACAGCTGCATTTTTACGGAGACGACACGGATGACCGATCGTAGACAGAAGCGTTCTCGTTTTGCGAACATATGGACGATCAGCACCGCGTCATTAATGGTTTTGGGCTGTTTGTTCGTTTATGTATATTACTTAAATTTCACGTTGTTTGATTGCTCAAATGATCGCACATCATATGAGGCCTCCGACGACGGAAAAATGACTGCAAGTTTGATAAAGAGGGGCTGCGGGGCAACAACTGATTTTACGACATTTGTTTATGTACAAACAGAAAGTCCAGCGACGGAATCAGACAATTGGGGAGACGCGATCTTCGCCATACAGGGCGACGAAAACATCCGCTTGAGATGGATCGGCCGGAAACTAAAAATAGCGGCGCCAACCTCAGGGAAACGAGTGGTTCTCAAAAAAGACCGCTGGAGCGGCGTGGAGATCGTCTATGAATATTTCTAGCGCCACTTCATTGTCTTGCGCCTGAGCCTCCCCTTCGCTGCTGTTTCGGACAGAGAGGCAGTAGCACCTAACCTGCCCGCTCGATGCGGATGACCTGCGGCTTGTCGGTCAGATGGCCGTCCTTGGTGATGCCGTCGACAGCCTTGCGCACTGCCGCTTCCGTCGTCTCGTGGGTGACCAGGATCACTGTCTTCTGCGCGTCGGTTTCCGGCCCGGCCGCGTGCTGGACGATCGACTCCAGCGAAATGTCGTTGTCGGCCATGCGCTTGGCGATCGCGGCAAAGACGCCGATGCGGTCATGCACTGTGAGCCGGATGAAATAGCCACCGGCATGGCTGCGCATCTGAGCCTTCTTGTAGGGGCGCAATTCCTTGGCCGGCAGGCCGAAAACCGGACCGTGCTGGAAGCCCGGCCGGCTCTTGGCGATGTCGGCGATGTCGCCGACGACCGCCGAGGCGGTGGCGTTGCCGCCGGCGCCGGGGCCGGAGAGCAGAAGCTCGCCCAAAATGTCGGTTTCGATCGCCACCGCATTGGTCACGCCATGCACCTGCGCGATGACAGAAGCTGTCGGCACCATGGTCGGGTGCACGCGCTGCTCGATGCCGCTGTCTGTGCGCTGCGCCACGCCGAGCAGTTTTATCCGGTAGCCGAGGTCGCCGGCGGCACGGATGTCGGCCTGGCTGATGTTGGAAATGCCTTCCATGTAGATGTCGTTGGCGGCAATTTTGGTTCCGAAGGCCAGGCTGGTCAGGATCGACAGCTTGTGCGCGGTGTCATGGCCCTCAATGTCGAAGGTCGGGTCAGCCTCGGCATAGCCCAGCCGCTGCGCGTCCTTCAGGCACTCGTCGAACGAGATGCCCTCGGCTTCCATGCGGGTCAGGATGTAGTTGCAGGTGCCGTTCAAGATGCCGAAGACGCGGGTGACCGAATTACCGGCCATCGCCTCGCGCATCGTCTTGATGACCGGAATGCCGCCGGCCACCGCCGCTTCGTAGTTGAGGAGCACGCCCTTCTTCTCGGCGATTTCGGCGAGCGCCACGCCATGCTTGGCCAGCAGCGCCTTGTTAGCGGTGACGACATGGCGCCCGGCCTCAAGTGCTGCCTTGACCGACGAGCGCGCCGCCCCTTCGTCGCCGCCGATCAGTTCGACGAAAACGTCGATATCGGCGGTCTGCGCCATCTTGTCTGGATCGTCGAACCATTTGGCGGCGCCCAGATCGACGCCGCGATCGCGCTTGGGGTCGCGAGCCGAAACGGCGGTGACGACAACATCGCGGCCACATTGCCGGGTCAGTTCGGCCGCCTTGTCGCGCAGGACGCGCACTACCGAGGCGCCGACGGTGCCCAGACCCGCAATTCCAACACGCAACGCTTCAGCCATGTCCGGCGACGCCCCTCAAAATCTGCTCAAATAGGATGTGCCGCAGGCTTAGCGATGCGCGGCGAGCGGCACCACATTGTTCGGCTGCTTGGCGCTGGACGCCAGGAACCGCTTGATGTTGCGCGCCGCCTGCCGGATCCGGTGCTCGTTTTCGACCAATGCGATGCGCACATGATCGTCGCCATGCTCGCCAAAGCCGATGCCCGGCGCCACCGCCACGTCGGCGTGCTCGATCAGGAGCTTGGAAAACTCAAGCGAGCCGAGATGTTTGAACGGTTCCGGGATCGGCGCCCAGGCAAACATCGAGGCCGCTGGTGCGGGAATGGTCCAGCCGGCGCGACTGAAGGCGTCGACCATGACGTCGCGGCGCTTCAGATAGACCTCGCGCACTTCGGCGATGTCGGCGCCATCGCCATTCAGCGCATGAGCCGCCGCGACCTGAATTGGCGTGAAGGCGCCGTAGTCGAGATAAGACTTCACCCGGGTCAGCGCCGAGATCAGCCGCTCATTGCCGACGGCAAAGCCCATCCGCCAGCCCGGCATGGAGAAGGTCTTCGACATCGAGGTGAACTCGACGCAGACATCGATGGCGCCCGGCACCTGCAGCACGGAAGGCGGCGGATTGCCGTCGAAATAGATCTCCGAATAGGCAAGATCCGACAGGATGATGATGTCGTTCTTCTTGGCGAAGGCAACGACGTCCTTGTAGAAATCGAGCGATGCGACCAGCGCCGTCGGGTTCGACGGATAGTTGAGGATCAGCGCCAGCGGCTTCGGGATCGAGTGACGGACACCGCGCTCGAGCGCCGGAATGAAGCCGTCATCGGGCTCGACCTGCAGCGAACGGATGACGCCGCCCGACATGATGAAGCCGAAAGCATGGATCGGATAGGTCGGGTTCGGGCACAGGATCACATCGCCGGGCGCGGTGATCGCCTGCGCCATGTTGGCGAAGCCTTCCTTCGAGCCGAGCGTGGCCACCACTTGCGTATCGGGATTGAGCTTCACGCCGAAGCGACGCTGGTAGTAGGCCGCCTGGGCGCGGCGCAGACCGGGAATGCCGCGCGAGGAGGAATAGCGATGCGTGCGCGGATCGCGCACCACTTCGCACAATTTGTCGACGATCGCCTTCGGCGTCGGAAGGTCCGGATTGCCCATGCCAAGGTCGATGATGTCGGCGCCGCGCGAACGGGCACTGGCCTTCAGCCGGTTGACCTGCTCGAACACGTAAGGCGGAAGCCGGCGGACCTTGTGAAATTCTTCCATGTCAGTTCCAGACGATTAGAATTGGCTTTGGCAGAGTTGGCTTGGCTAAGCGGACCTTGGAAAAGGCGGCTTTCGGCGCGCCATATAGCTCTATTTGCAAGTAGGGTCGAGGGCGGGGTCGCATTTGGCTTCGATCTGCTTCAGCGTGTCCTTGCCATGGTTCTTCGCCAGCGAGTTCAGGGCCGCCGGGCTTGTGGACGGGACACCGCCGCCGCCCTTGGCCGCTTGCCCCTGCTGTTCGCCCTTTAACAGGGCAAGCTTGGCCTGGGTCTCCTCAGGGGTGAGCTGCTTTGCCGCCACCTGCGGTGGGATGTTGAGATTGGGATAGGAGCCGGTGTCCTGCGGCCCTTGCGTCAGGCCGACATTCATCCCGTTGCCGGTGTTGGCGCTCGTGCAACCGCCTGCTGCCAGCAGACCCGGCGCCAGACACGCGATCGCAACAGCGATGCGGCAAGAGCGGCCTGCTCCCGAATAAATGGTCTTGCCGGTGTTAATCGTCATATTGTTTTCCTGGCAGCCGGGGTACAGCACATTGGACCCGGTCAGATGTCCCATGATAATATGTCAAGAAAACGCCTCGGGAGGAACCCCGCGAGCCATGTCCCAAGCACCTGATTCGAGCAAAGCGGAAGATGATCAATCTTCGACCGTCGAGCAATATCTGGTGAAAGACCCGGAACGCTTCGCGTTGAACATGGCGCGCATGGTCGAGCAGGCCGGCAAGGCGGCCTCCGCCTGGGCCGAGCCGCGCGAAAAGGGTGAGGTGCGCGATCACGTCGCCGAGCCCGTGGTCGACATGGTCAAAACCTTTTCCAAGCTCTCGGAATACTGGCTTGCCGACCCGCAGCGCGCGCTGGAAGCGCAGACGCGGCTGTTCGCCGGCTACATGACCGTCTGGGGCAACGCCATCCAGAAGGTCAGTCCGAACGCCGAGGCGCCGGACGATGCGGTCAAGCCCGAGCGCGGCGACAAGCGCTTCCAGGACCCTGAATGGGGCCGCAACGCTTTCTTCGATTTCCTTAAGCAGGCCTATCTCGTCACCTCGCGCTGGGCTGCCGACCTGGTCGAGCATGCAGAAGGGCTCGACGAGCACACCCGCCACAAGGCCAGCTTCTACGTCAAGCAGGTGTCCAACGCCATCTCGCCGTCGAACTTCATCCTGACCAATCCGGAGCTGTTTCGCGAAACCGTCGCCTCCAATGGCGAAAACCTGGTACGCGGCATGAAGATGCTGGCCGAGGACATCGCCGCCGGCAAGGGCGATCTGAAGCTGAGACAGGCCGACTATTCGCCCTTCGAGATCGGCAAGAATGTCGCGACATCACCCGGCAAGGTGGTCGGGCGCAGCGATGTCGCCGAGATCATCCAGTACGATCCAACGACCGAAACGGTGCTCAAGCGCCCGCTGCTGATCTGCCCGCCCTGGATCAACAAATACTACATCCTCGATCTCAACCCGCAGAAATCCTTCATCCGCTGGGCTATCGAGCAGGGCCACACCGTCTTCGTCATTTCCTGGATCAACCCTGACGAGCGCCACGGCGCCAAGGGCTGGGAGGCCTATATCCGGGAGGGTCTGCAATATGGCCTCGACATGGTCGAGAAAGCCACCGGCGAGAAGGACGTCAACGCCATCGGCTATTGCGTCGGCGGTACGCTTTTGGCGGCAGCCCTCGCGCTCCTCGCGCAGGAAGGCGACAACCGCATCAAATCGGCGACCTTCTTCACCACGCAGGTCGACTTCACCCACGCCGGCGACCTCAAAGTGTTCGTCGACGAGGATCAGGTTGCGGCTGTCGAGAAATCGATGAACGAGAAGGGCTACCTCGACGGCACAAAGATGGCGACCGCCTTCAACATGCTGCGCTCGGGCGACCTGATCTGGCCCTATGTCATCAACAACTACATGCGCGGCAAGGATCCCCTGCCCTTCGACCTGCTCTATTGGAATGCCGATTCCACCCGGATGGCGGCGGCCAACCATTCCTTCTACCTGCGCAACTGCTATCTCGAGAACAATCTCACACGCGGCGTGATGGAACTCGCGGGCCGCGTTGTCTCACTCGCCGACGTCACCATCCCGGTCTACAACCTTGCGTCGAAGGAAGATCACATCGCGCCGGCGCTGTCGGTGTTCCTCGGTTCGCAATATTTCGGCGGCGACGTCGAGTATGTGATGGCCGGCTCCGGCCACATTGCCGGCGTCGTCAACCCGCCGGCGGCCAAGAAGTACCAGTACTGGACCGGTGGCAAGCCGATGGGCGATTTTGGCCAGTGGTTTGCCTCGGCGGTGGAGCATCCCGGCTCCTGGTGGACGCACTGGCAGCACTGGATCGAGACCCAGGACGACACCCTCGTTCCGTCCCGTAAACCGGGCAAGCATATGAAAACCCTGGGTGATGCCCCCGGCACCTATGTGAAGGTGCGTGTGTAACGGCGGCGCCTGTTGAAGGTGCCATTCTGTAACGGAATGTAATGTCTGGTGAGTTGACGGGCCGCCAAAACGGGGCGAAATGGTGTCGTCAACCATCAAGACGCCTCAATTCGCCTCCAACGAGCGATTAATTCAGAGGCTTGCAGAATTGACACAAGTCTCGTTTCCGGTTTGGGAACACTAGGGTATTGGACGTGAACGTTTCGACGCCGCACCAATAGCCGGCAGACCGGACACCGAGGGGGAATTTAGTTTTGAAATCAGTAGGTTCGCGTCTCGCGGGGAGAGAGGGTCGCACCGTTGCGGCAGCGCTTTTCTCTGTGCTTCTGGCGTCCTGCACCTCCGCCGGCGACCCGACAATGTCGGTCGGCATGCCCGGCTACAACGCCACTTCTTCCGACATCGCGGCGGCTTCCGCCACCAGCCCTGCAGCTCCGGGCGATTCGACCGCGCAGGTCACATCGACTGCGCAGGTCACATCGGCAGGGCCGCAGATGATGATGACGGCCGCGGGCGATGCTACGCTGCCCCAGCAGGTCGCCTATGTGCCGATAGCCAAGCCCGGCACCAGTTTCCCGGTCAACGTTCCCTCCAGTGCCGAAACCATCGTCGGCCAGACGCCGCAGGCGCTGCAACAGCCGACGCAGACCGCGGCCGCAGCGGACGGCGTGGCGCAAAAGATTGCGGCCGCCGATGCCGGCGTGACCGCACCGAAACCAGCGGCCGCGGCCCCTGCGACCAACGAGGTCTACGTGACGGCCGCCGCACCCCAGCAGGTCGACGCGCCGAAGAAGGGTTTCCTCGCTTCTCTGTTCAGCACGACACCAGCCTCGGCGGCACCCGCTCCGTTGATCAGCTCCCGCTCGGGCGAACAGCCGGCGGTTGCTGCGCAGCCCAAGGCAGCGCCGGCAAAACCGATCGTCACGCTGGCTTCGGCCAGTTCGGCCGACAAGCCGGTGCAGCTTGCTTCGCTCGGCGACGACAGCAGCAACCACATCACCGGCAGCGATGCGCTGCCCGGCGTGCGCCAGACGGCGCTGTTCGAGATCAAGCGCAAATCCGGCATCGATGACGAAAGCGACGTCGATTTGAACGAGGACGAGGGCTCGGGCGGCGCCTATCAGGTGGCCTCCGCCGCCGGCCTCGCCCGGTTGGCGCCCAACGGCCTCCTGAAGCAGAACGAAAGCGTCGACGTCGCCTGCCTGAAGCCGTCGCTGGTGCGCGTGCTGAAGACCATCGAGGGCCACTACGGCCGCAAGATGATGGTCACCTCCGGCTACCGCGATCCCGCCCGCAACCGCCGCGCCAACGGTGCGAAAAATTCGCTGCACATGTATTGCGCCGCCGCTGACATCCAGGTGCCGGGCGTCTCGAAGTGGGAGCTGGCGAGCTACATCAGGACCATGCCCGGCCGTGGCGGCGTCGGCACCTATTGCCACACCGAATCCGTCCACGTCGATGTCGGCCCCGAGCGCGACTGGAACTGGCGCTGCCGCCGGCGGGGGTAAAACGCGTTCATACGGCCGATGGCCCGCCGTTCCCTCCGGCTAGCAACCAGCACCGTTCGAGATTGGCGGAAGCCTCCGCGACTTCGCGATGGGCGTTCCGCGCCAATCTCCGTTGCATGCGACTACACCAGACCAGAAAGCGGCGCAGGCCACCCGACAGGCCGTCTCCCGCTCCTCCTGAAAAAAGTTGTCGCATGTGGCCGCTGATGGGTTGCCGGTTGCACACAACGCAATTATAAGCCGCTTCGTCTGAGCGCGCCCATCGTCTAGCGGTTAGGACACCGCCCTTTCACGGCGGTAACAGGGGTTCGATTCCCCTTGGGCGTACCAGCAATTTCAACAACATGACGTGGCAGGCGATTTCGGTCCCCAAAGGTGGCGCCGTGCGGAGGGAATGCCGGTCTGTTTCATTTTAGGCGAAGCTCTGGATCACGCTTCGCCAATTTGCTGCAATCGCCAGCGTCGATGCGCCTACCAAAAACCTCGGCCATAGTGGACGCAACGGCCTCAATTCCGGAACCTCGCGCTCAATATGGCGTTTCAACTGGTGTGCAACCAAGGAGGCCAAAGCCATGGATTGGAACCGCGTTGAAGGAAACTGGAAACAGGTAAAGGGCAAGGTCAAGGAACAGTGGG
>NZ_JBSPKY010000031.1:0-44993 GCF_053848025.1 Mesorhizobium sp. 128a
AACCGGGTGAATATTACATGAGCTCGACTGGCGAGTACGGTGGGTTGTGGCGACGCCAGGACAGGACCTCCAGTTCGGCCGAGGTAAGGGGCGGCTTGCGCCAAAAGACTGTGACGTGGCGGGAAAGAGTTGGTTAACAGCGCCGATACATGGCACACCCTCGTCGCCCCATAACATTTACGCCAATGGGCGCGACTTTTCGCCTCGATCTCGGTGGTATGTTCCTAACCGCGGCGCGCAAGCTCTGGCCACAGATCTCTGAGTGGCACCGGTAAGTGGTCGATGGTTTGTGCCACCTCGCCCGGATCCAGCCGCTTGAAAATTACCTCGAAGATGCCACACGCGACGAGGCGAGCTTCCATGGGGAAATTCGCCGGCAACTCGAAAGCAATATGGGCGCAGAATGCGTTGACCGTTTGATCGCGTACCGGCTTTCCCGCGAGTCTCCAGCCCTCGAAGTAAACCCCGCGAATCAACATTGGTAGCTGCGCGCTGAAGCCGACTACGCTTTCAGGAGGCAGGCGGTCGCGCAGGGCATGCAGCGTCGCCCGCAATGCGGTATATGCATGGCCCTGGTTGTTCAAATCAAGCTGTTCGGCAGTGGCCCTGAGCCAGATATTCGCCTCCTCTACGGCGTGATCAAAAGTCGGGTATCTGGTTGGCATAGGGTACTCCCGCGCCGATAAAAAGCGGTTCGCTTGATTGTCTCTACCCGGGACACTCGTGCTATGCCGTTCGGGCAGAAATCTTGTTGACGTGCGTCAAATTCGAAGAAATCGCATGTGGACGGCTCATCGCAGACTGATTGCCGAGTCTATCGGGTGTATCGACGCGGCTTGCTTCGAAGGCCTTCCTCAGCTGGGCACCCGGCAAGGTAATTGGATGATGAGCAAGCCGCTGGTCCGCTTGACGTAGAGGAGTCCGGTACCCCCGTTGGATTACCTTCGATCAAAATGAGGACGTTTTTGCCGCGCAGTGTTCACACTTGACGATGACTTAGCATTTTCAGTACCGTGCGGACGCAAAGATCATGTAAAGTTATCGGAAAGTTTTGTTACAAGGAGAAGCGGCAAACTGCTGGCAGCAGGCTGGATGGAAGTGCTCGGTATAGCGCAACATTCAAGGCCGCATCTTCGAAATTGGGATTCTGGTCCAGAAATCATCGCGGACCTCCCACCCGAATTGTCGCGCAGCAGCTCGGCCCCTGAAGGACTCGCTCGCCTTCCGTTGGTAGGCGTGGAATCCGAACTCTGCCTCCACGGCGCGTGACGCACTAGTGCTGCCCGATTGTTGGTAGAATGTCCGGCAATGTGACGGAGGAATTCTGCCTAATCTCCCCAGCAAAACGTCGGGCTCCCACGTCCAGAGTTGGTTTTGTCGTTTCTGTGACATAATGGCGTTCGGCTCAGCCGCTGATGCACTCTCATCTAACCCCTTGACTAAGAGGGAAATTGTTTCTGATGCTGCTTCTGTTCGGTTGGCACGACTTTTGAACCGTTCTGACGAGGCAGCAGGAGCTGCCCTGGTGCATGACAGAAAGTGTTGCCCGGATTTGCCAAGCCATGGCAGGTATTTGCATCGGTGCTGATCGAGATGTGAACCACCCTGATCTGATAGATCACCCCGAAGATGGGCATCCAGCAGCCGCTCCCGAAGCAATCATGCTGGATTGGAACGCGGCCGGCGCTGCAATGGGCGCCCGGGGCGGGAGGGAGGGTTCTCGGCTGGCAGTGTAGGCGAGCCGGATCCTCTCTACGGACTAATACCGTTTTCGGCCGCTTCGAGAAGTCCTTGGGCATCTACCGATGCGACAACCAGCTTCTCGCCAGATCTGGAGAAATACCGATGACCGCATATCAAACCGAACGTTTGATACTAACCTCCGCGCGATCCGATCACGAGGCGGAGTTATTCAAGCTGCACAATGATCCCTTGGTTCAGAAGGCAATCTTCAGGAATGTGCCGCAGAGCAATGAGGATGTGCATAAGTGGCTTGATTGGTTTTTGGCTCAGTGGCGCAAGAACGGCTTCGGCGACTGGATGGTCTACGAACAGGTCGATGATGTGCCGATTTTCATCGGTCGCTGTGGCCTGCGCGACTACGAGGAAACTAATAATCTGGAATTTGCGTATGCTTTTTTCCAAAATAGGACGGGGCGAGGTCTGGGGCCTGAGGCCGCACGCTTTACAATAACACACGCCCTACAAAACTCGACTAAAGAAAAGATTGTCGCTTTCATTGGGAAGGACAACGCCAGATCACAGAAGGCGGCTAAGAAGCTAGGGTTTCGCTATGTTGACGACAGATTCTATTTTGGAGAAACCGTCAAATACTACGAACTTGCCCGGGAGGACTATTTTTCCCAAGCGTCGTCACCAAGTCGCCCGATCAGGGTTGACCAGCTTCCCGAGGATCCGACGCGCTGAACGGCATGGTCCGGGCGTCGAGAACGCCCGGTTCATCCAGATCACAGCAAATTGCAGCGCACCTTCGGCTGCGCCGTATTAGGCGCAGGCGACGGCAATCTGTCGCCCCTCTCTCGGCGAAGCAGTGAAATGGACGCACCGCAGGGGCGGCGGCTGGGCTGAAATCCAACCCGACGGCCCCATTAAATGGTAAATCTGTTTCCACAGCGGCGATGAACCAGACTTCATCGCTCGCAGGTCAACTTTCAACAGATGGGGTGATCGGGGTCGGCCCCCGAGCAGAAATGAGGGCGGCTGCTCCTCTCGTGATGTGAGAACGTGGTCCATTTAGATCGCCACAAGCATCAGGAAGGAGCAGCCCTGAGGTCTTCTTTTGCCGGACTGGACTTGTCTTTGGAAGAAACCGCTATTTGCGTTGTTCACGAGAGCGGCCGCGTTGTGAAGGAAGGCGGACGGCGAGCGAGCCGCAGGCGCTTTATGAGACCTGCGCAAAGTCGATCTGCCATTGGAACGCATCGGGCTCGAAGCCTACTCTCTGGCGGCCTGGCTTTAGATACTCTTCGCGCCGAAGCATTGCCGGTGATTTGTGTTAACCCGACTGGAAAATCCAGCGATTGAGACGATGCCGAACAAGACAGATCGCAGGTCGAGCCGCTTCCGGCGATCGTGGCCACAATGCTGGCGTATTCGGGCGACTGACAAAGGAGGCCTCAATATCTCCCGCAAGGAGAAAGTCGTGCTTGGTGGCCTCCGTGAAGGAGACCAAGCCGGCGGCAGTCGCGCCTTAGTAGCTTTAAAAATAAATGGTCTACCGCGAATCTCTAGCCTCGATCCAAGCGACCTCTCGTCAATGGCCGAACACGACTGTCATGGAAAGCGCTTATACGCTTCGCCGATGAAATCAGATCCAACCGCCAGGCTACTTTTTGGTCTGCACAAGGAAAGAGCTGATTCACTCTGTATCTGTAGAGCGAGTGTATGCTCCTTTACCGCGGGAACTTGCCAGCCTGCGCGACCCCAACACAAGCAGCACCGCTATGAAGCCAAGTTGCTAAACCAGGCGAAAAGGAACATCCACATTGTCGGCAGGATGTCGAATTCTCACGTCATTAGAAAGGGGCTACAGGTTGTTCCCCTCCACCAGCGGGCTGAAATGGTGTGATCGACCAACTGATCAAGTCGACAGCACGCGCAAGTATCGCCTCGGTCCGAGCACGGCTGGGTGACGCGGCGATGACATAGCCGATCCGGTCTCGGTAATCGCCTCTTCTAACGATCAGTGTCTTAGGCTGGACAGTAAATTTGACCTCGACCACACCTGCGACCGCAGCGGCTCGGCTGCTGCCGTCGATCCAATCCAGGATGCCATCGCGATCTGGAAGTAAGGAGCGTAAGACGACGGTCTGCGAATCCCCTTTGCGCAAATCCCAGTCCTCGCCAATGACTAGCTTGAGGTGCTCGGTAATGAGATCTACACCGTAACCCAGCTGAATCAGTTTAGGATCACCACCCGCCATACGCGGATTGACTTCAATGACCACTGGGCCACGCTTTGTCCACCGGAATTCAATGTTCGTTGGCCCCCAGCAAAGGTTGAGAGCTCGCAAACAGATCAGCGATAGATCGGCGATTCGCTTATGTGCGTCATCATCAAGCGGAGCGGGAAAAATGTATTCACGGAAGACGAAATGAGGTGGTGGGCCAAACTCAGCCATGGCAATCGCAATGACCTCATTTCCCATTATGTTGGCACAGTAGTGTGGGCCCTGTACGAACTCTTCGACCAATATCCTCGGCGCGGTCCGCCACGCTTGCTTTTCCAATAGAAAGGTGGTCTGTTCAGCAAGTTCCTCGGCGTTGCGGCACAAACTAACGCCGATGCTGCCACTGCCTTCCGAAGGCTTCAGAATTACAGGGAAGCCGATCTCCACAGCACAGGCTTCAACCTCCGTCGCGTTCGCTGCCAATCGATAAACAGGTACTGAAACACCAGCGTCCGCGAGGATCTGACGTTGAACGTATTTATCGCAACACCGTTCAGTCGCGCTGGGGTTCGGCCCCGGTAGATCGAAGTGCCGGCAGAGCTTACCAACAGTCACAGAGACCGACTCGTCGTCGCCTGCAAATCCGGTGATACCAGCAATGTGATAAGTAGCACGCAGGCGGGAGCATTCGCGGATCAGCGCATCAAGGTTATCTGTATCAACACGAATAGCCTGGATGCCTGCCGCTAAAAGATATTCGTACTGAGTCGGATCAGACGACAGTGTAATTGGATGAAGGCCGAGATGCTGCGCCGCTTTGACATAAAGCGGACCATTGCTTCCATGGCCTTCAAGCAGGATTAGCGCCCTTGTTACCATCTGTCTTTCTCCGTATGGTGCGGGACCCGGGAAGTCTGTCTGCGGTGAGTGACTTAGAGTTGGCGTGATATACCACTGTCAGCGACCTTCAGTCGTTAAGCTTTTGTGAAATCTCGTGTAAAACTTACAGTCCAAATGATCCAGCGTTGATGAATCCATTGTGACCTACAGATGGTCTTGCCTGAGATTCAACGTTCACTTTGATGAGGTGGATGATGGCAAGGGTCGAGCCAGGGGCTTCGGTCCGCGCGTTGAAGCACGCCAGGCGGCCGCCCGGTTCGGAATTGTAGTATTGAGTGCGATCCGTTGGGTCGCATCCCAAGATTGGCGAGCGAACGTTCCGGCCGCAGGGCTGGATGTTTATTAGGACCCTCGGGCCTGGTGACTCCAGTCTCTCCGGTCCGCTCTCCGCATAGGCCACGTCCAGAAAACTCGAAACTATGCTAGCGCTCGCAGGCTCCTCTGATCGGAATCGTTAGAGTCGAGTATCCTCTGATACGCTGCCAGTCATACGCTTTTCCTCGCAATCGATTTAGGCATCCTGAGGAATCGCGCGCCGCTAACGAGCGCCTTGCTTAGCCGACTGTCACGGCTTCCGATCGCGCGATGTTTGCACCTACGGCCCTAAGATGGCTGTTTGCCGGATGGGTGACAAGCCGGTGGATCGCAGGTGACCCACGCCACTGTTTTGGCGAGTCCGTGACACACGTTCGGGTTGGCTTCTGATGCGCTCTCATCTAAGTAACTGAAAACATTGCGAGACCGTTCCTGATGCTGCTTCTCATAAGGTTGGCACGACTTTTGGACCGGGTTTAGCGAGGCTGCAGAAGCTGCCCTAGGCGAGTAGCTGAAAGTGTTTCGAGGATATGCCACGCACTACTTGTCGGACGAGAGGATGGTTCCCGCGGCAACCTGGCTCAGGCGCGCTACGCGCTCAACCGGGTGGTACATTGGCCGTTGCCAGACGTCTTCTTAAGCCAGTTGTTTTATTGTCGGCGTGCGACTGCCAGGGGGCGGAACATGGTCCATTGAAGTGCAGAGGCGGAACCGCCACCCGCCACCGGATCAATGATGCTTGCGGATTCCTACCGCCGGGGCACCCGCCGTGGGGATTTTCGCCTCCAACGGGCGGTTTGGAGAAGCTTGTGCGCGACGCATTTGAACCGGATCAAGTTGATAATGGCGCAGCGGAGCCTCGGGCAGGCAACAGGAAAAGGGGTTCCGTACAGATGCTCGTACCACGATTCAGATTGAGCCTTCAGGCGATATTAACGTTGCCTTTGGAATCGAGTAGCGCGCCGGGCGCAGCCAAAGCGATGGCGTGGGTTGCGCATGGCCGTCAGTTCCGGCCCACAGAGCGGCCAGGGCGTATTGAACCACATATCCTTCGTAGCGCGTACCGCGCGCTCGAGGCGCCGGGCTACAAGGGGTCGGAGCCTCAGGTGGCTGAAGCGCTAATCTCCCTCTTGCGGTCGCTCAGGACGAGGGCTATTTCCGCGCTCAAAGCGGGGCTCGCCTCGCCGACGCAGTCGATGGACCACGACCCTACGCAGGAATGTGTCCGATCTAACCTAGACTGCCGCAACGAGGTCGAAACGCCGCCGCTAGGCACAGGTTTTGCCCTACGAGGGCTCGTTCAGAATACTGCGATGGCAGACCTTGGCGACTCGGTCCCACTTGGTCGCAGTGCGCGCGAAGATATCGCGAATGTTATCGCGCGCTTGGCGACCGATGCCGCGCGTTGTTTGTGCGGCGCGCCTGTTGAGGTGAATGGCGGAAGGGCTATCGCATGACGCGCTTCGCGGGGAAAGTTGCCTTGGTGACCGGCGCAAGTAGTGGCATTGGAGCGGCAATCGCCGACAGGCTTGCCGGCGAGGGAGCCAGGGTCTTTGCGGTTCAACTTGATGAGGCTGGCCGTGTCGAAACGATGGTGGCGGACCTTTGCGACCCCGACATTCCGGCCGTGATTATTGACGAGGTCGTTCAACAGGCCGGCCGGCTCGATATCCTGGTCAACAACGCCGGTCGCATGGTCGAAGCGAAGATTGACGAGACGGCGCTGGACGACTGGCGACTCACAATGGCACTCAATCTTGATGCTCCATTTTTGCTGATCCGTCGCGCCATGCCTCATCTTCGCAAAAGCCGCGGCTCCATCATCAACATCGGCTCCATAGAGGGTTTGGCATCTAACCCCGGGCACGCGGCCTACTGTGCCTCGAAGGCAGGACTGCATGGGCTGACGCGTGCCGTGGCGGTCGATGGCGGGCCAGACGGGGTGCGTTGCAACGGTGTGGCTCCCGGCTGGATCGACACGGATCTCAACGTCAATTTCGTCGCCGCATTGACCGAGCAGGCGCGGGGGCGGCTCGGGGTCATTCACCCGTTAGGTCGAACGGGCCGTGTTGAGGAAGTCGCGGCTATTGTCGCATGGATTGCATCCGACGAGGCTGCATTCGTCACTGGCCAGATCTTTGTCGTGGATGGTGGCCGCACTGCCAAGTTAAGTCTTCCGTGAAGTAAGTCCTCTTCCGAAGGGCCTCGGAACGGGGGCATGGAGCGCCATTCTTGCGCCAGCAGGACCGCCCGGCTTCGAGACAGTCTCGCGACCGCCGCTAAATTAATCGCCTCCGCCGCGACCTCGGGGATCAGATTCTTCGGTTCCTCCAGTACGGCCGCTCGGGTGGGCTCCCAGTTTCTGAGCGAGGTCAGGGAATAATAGCCCGCAGACATCAACGACGGTGTCTCGCGCCTGAAGCCGATTGCTCCTGCACCGGACGCAGAAATAGTCGAGGCTGAACGCCTGGGGCGTGCGTCGGTCGAAGCGATCGCCCTGGAGAGCCAAGTGGTAATCGCTCGCAAGATCGCGCCTACTTCGTTGAGTCTGGGACACGGCACCAGCTTCGGGCCCCGGTGAGAGATGGCGGAATGTTCGACCAGCTTTGGGGGACTGTGGACGGAACATGCGAAATCGCTGAGTGCGCTGGGCTCCTAGCCAAACGAGGCGTGTGGCAGGCCATTGCGTGGACCGACCCGACTAGCTATCTCCAGTTAAAGGGGCCCGATCCACGCCGGATTGACGTTATCGAAACCGCAACCAAACATTTGAAAGCCCAATTCGCTGATTGGCGGCATTTCTATTTCATCCGCAGACGAAATCTCTCACTAGCTCTGCGAAAAGGGAACGAGCCTCCGACTGTGGGTTTTGTCGGGTCCATGACGCGTGGCTCGGCTTTGTTGCTGATGCACTCTCATTCAAAGCATTTGATTAATATGCAGAACATTGCTTCTGAGACTCCTTCTGCCCAATTGGCACGACTTTTGAACCTTCCTTGTAGCGAGGCAGCAGAAGCTGCCTGCGGGCGGGTGGCATAAAGTGCCACGCGTATCTGGCAAGCACCTGGCCAAAGGAAACCTAATGGAACCGAGAATGCCTTCTGCGGCAAATGGCGAAACTCAGGCGCACAACGCGCAACTTTGGGAGAATGCATCGCGCAATGCGCTCAATCGGTTAGTACGCTGCTTGTTCGCGGAGGGTCTTCTGGAACGAGATAGATTGTTGTGGTCGTGCGATGGGCATCAAGCCTGGCTCCCGCTTTGGTTGTCACGCCAAGTCTTGCATTTCACCGACTTGCGTCGTGCACCTGCCGGAACATTGCAAAATCGTGGACCCATCGAAGTTCTGGACGGAACCGGTGCCCGGCACCCGATCGGTGATCCCTCCACTCTTATGAGGCAGGTCGCGCGCGGCGTGGAGAATTCGTCTATATCGGACGGAGTGGAAAGTTTTTTGCGTGATGTCGATAATAGCGTGCGCAACGACGTCCTTGCGCGTCGCCACCGGGAGCACTGGAGCGCCACGCTGCGCGAGCGGGTCGCTGAATCAGGCGCGCAAGGGTTTCTTGCCTACCTCGCTAAGAGCCTGCCGACGCACTTAGCAGCCACGACTCTCGACCAGTGGGGCGCATTGGAAGGTCACCCTTTCTATCCGACATGGAAGGCCAAGCCCGGCCTAACGCCTAAGGACGTGACTGCGTTGTCGCCCGAATTCGGTGCTCATGTGCGCGTCCGCATTACCGGGCTGCGCAAGGAATGGGTTTATGTGGAGAAGATGACCCATATCGGCAGCTACTCGGAATGGTTCTCAGAAAAGTTCCCCGACCTCTGGCGCGACTGGGCCAAAGGCCTGAATTCCCGTGGAAAGTCGCCCGAGGACTGGCTTCCCATGCCTGTCCATAGCTGGCACCTTGAGAATTTCGTGCGCCGTGAATTTGCGTCCGAGGTAGCATCCGGCGTTTTCGATCCGAACGGCCCGGAGGTCCTGACACTGCCTTCTATGTCATTCCGCACGATGATGCCGTTCGAACAGGAACCGAGGCCGTTCATCAAGCTGCCTGTGGCGATCTGGATGACGAGCGAACAACGTACACTGCAGGCCAAGTCGATTCACATGGGGCCGCGTCTAAGCACTCTGATTTCTGATATCCTGTCACAAGAAAAGGAACTTCTCGAGAAACTGGAGATCTTCCCCGAAGAGCTGGGCGCAATATTGCATCACCCCGACACGGGCGACGAGCAACCGGGCCGCTTTCTTTCAGTTGTTTATCGTAATGTTGACGCTTTAGCACGTAATGACGGACTTTTCCCCGTTACAGCAGCTGCACTGTTGACGACAAGCCCGATTGATAGTCGCCCGCTCGTTTGCGAATTGGTCGCCAGAAGCGGCGATGAAAGCGACGCTATGGTGTCTGCGTTTTTCCAGGCCTATGCACGCACCGTCATTCGGCCGACGCTCGCAATGTATCTGCTATACGGCATCGCCTTTGAGGCGCATCAGCAAAACAGTATCATCCTTTTCGATGAAATCGGCCGCCCGCGAAAGTTGTTGATCCGTGATTTCGGCGACGGACCAATTTTTGTGCGGTTGTTCGAGGAACGAGGGCACCGCCTGCAGCTTTTCAGTAGCGAGGAGGTCGTACCCTCCACATCCGATGACGACATCAATCTCGTCCGCTCATTCCTCATCGACGCTTGCTTCATCTGTCATCTTCATGAGATGGCACTGTGCCTCACCGAACAGTATACGCTTAAGGGCACGAGCCTTTGGCGCATCCTGCGGGAAGAAGCTGAGGCAACGTTTGACGCCCTCAGGCCGCGCATGTTGTCGGACGCGTTTTGGCTGGAGGAACGCAAGGCTTTTCTTGAGAATCCATGGCCCACCCGCTCGGTGCTCCAGATGCATCTGGAGCGCTATCGCAAGGGTGGGTTGAAGCATCAGCTGCCCAATCCACTGGCTGGATCGGAATGAGATAAGCCTCTAGTGCGCTTCCCGGTGCTTTGTCGCACAGTCTGCATTCGTAAAGGCCTTATAGCGCCCCCCTTCGCCAGGAGTTCCTCATTAGGCGCCGTGCTGCCGCGCCTACTCGAGGGCGAATCGTAAGCGCCACGCCGATCTCCTCGGCAGCGCATGAGGTGAATGTGTGAAGAACCCTGATCGCGAGTGAGGGGAGAGGCTACGAGGGAACAGACAGCAAAATGGAACGCTCATTTGGACTTCCCAACAGCGCTCGAGGTTGTGGACGGTCCAACGGCGAAAATGGAATTTTGTGATCGACTGGTGATCCGAACGGCGGTTGACCTCGAGCAGTTATCGTGATCCGAGCGGTTCGGCCTCGCGACGATTGCACCGCGCGCCGATCTGAAGATCTATGCGGCGACCCGACCGGTTGACTTCCGGCGCAGCATCGACGGATTCGCATTGGCTGTGCAGGACATGCTAGACCTCGACCCATACTGTGGGGCAGCCTTCGTCTTCCGGGAAACGGCTGACAGGACCAAGATTTGGTGTGGGATCACACCTGCCTTGTGCTCGTTCACAAGCGGCTCGAGGGCTCAAAGTTCGTCTGGCCGCTGGTTCGCGAGGGTGATGTGCATGCCGCATCCAGCTGAATCGGGCGGCACTGTACAGCTGGGCAGGTCTGGCCTTTTTCTATCCCAAGCAATAGCCGACCACATGCACGGGCGTCTGGCTGCAGCAGAGCGCCTGTTCATAGATTAGACACGGCGCCGCCACGGCCGGACGCCCGGAAGATCAAGACGGGCCTCTTCTGGGGCAATCGCTTGGCGGCGGCTAGGTGGCCAGGGCCCGCCTATCGTGCTGTTCCACTATGTGCTCGGGGCGGCGGCGAGCATGCCGAACGGCTCCTTCAACGCTTCGGCGGATAATTCCTGCAGGTTGACGCCTCTGAGGGCTTTGACCCGCGGACGCCTGGAGCGGCCACAACATCGTGGTTGCTCGTCCATTGCTGGAGCCACCTGCGCCGATGATTTGCGAATATGGCACGCAACACCAAGTCCCCGATCGCCGAAGCTGCGATACACCGGATCGCGGCGCTCTGCGCCAGCGAGGCACAGTGCCGGCGCATCCGCCTCAAGTGCTCAAGTCCCTCGACTAGGTTGTTCCGCGCCGAATCGGCGCCCCTGAACCCATGTTGAAAAGCAACAGTCGATGATCTCATCCGGCTCGAGTGGCTGCCGACATCCGCTATGGACTCGCTCATTGTGGAGGGCTCACCCGCTTCCTGCACGGCGGCCGGCTCGAACTTGAGACCGGTCGAAAACGCCATTCGGCCACGAGTGGCCGAAAATTGGGCACGGCTCTAATCCGTCGTGGCCACATGCAAGCTCATCCGCGTCAGTGCCTCCCCGCCTAGCTTGCCAAACCCTCGAGGCCATAATCAAAGGCCATCCAAAGAGCCAGATCGAGGAGCCATGCCTTCGCGATTCAAGAGAACGTCGAGCCCGAATTCGTAGGCGATCGGCGCAGCGCTTAGATGAACCCGTCCCAATAGCGCGGAACTCATGCTCGATGACCGACGCATCCGCACTGACGCATTGGCTTGCAGATCACAGCACGCCGGCGCGGGGACCGGAGCGTTCGTGAGGCCGCGCTTCTACACGAGCAACTACAGCCTTGGAACACGCACTTTTCCAAATTGCCTCTGCCCTGACGGCCCCCGGAATATCGCAAACGAGTAATAGCGGCCGCGACGAACGCCAATATCGTCCCCCCGCAAATGGCAAGCGCGCCCTGGCCCTCATGCCAGGTCAGCTTGACCAACCCACCTCCGAAGCGGATCCGAACCTTGTGGCGATGATTCCGTTCGAGAAATTCGCCCCGCACCAACCGCTGAACCACCATGCGGATCGCGTTTCAATCTCTCCTGCACCGTCGGTGACAGGACGGGGAAGCCTGCGCGCATTTCCGTAAAGCCGAAGCACACCTTCACACCTCTCGGACGGGGATCATCCCCGCTCCAGAACATCGTCGGCGGCGGCGCTGGTAGCACCGCGGCGATATCCACCGGGTCGAGTTGCGGATTGAAAGCCGCCGAGATCTGGCAGCGTTCCCTGCGCCACCGGAAAAGCTGGCTCAGATAGATACCGGCACTCGTCCTTCATCCAGGCGCGGGCCACCGATCTGAGCCCCGGAACATAGCGTCTAAATGAATTCAAGGCCGGCTGTTCGCGTAGCCTCACCCAGCGATCACGCAGAACCGGCGGCGCAAGGATCATGTACACTAGAGCGTCAGATGCTCAGGTTGAATCGCGAGGGATTCCGATGATGTGGGGTTTGTGATTCACTTCCGTATGGAGGTGATTTGCCATGCCCAAGCCCTATTCGCTCGATTTGCGTGAACGTGTGGTGCGGTTTGTCGAGACTCTGGCCATTCACGGCGAGCGGCGGCGGCCCATTTTGGGGTGTCGGTTTCGTTCGTCGTGATCCTGATGCGGAACTATCGAGAGACCAATAACCTGGTGCCCAAGGCCAGCGGTGGTCGCCGCCATTCCAAGCTCGATCCGCATCGTGCGTTCCTGCTTAGCCGTGTGGTCGAGAAGGATGACATCACCATGCCGGAGCTTGCCGCCGATCTGGCCGCTGTAACCGGCGTCCAGGTTGCTCCTGCTTCGATCTCGCGTTGGCTCATCAGAAACGGCTACCGCTCAAAAAAACGCTGCTGGCCAGCGAGCAAGAGTAAGCGGGTAGCTGATGCCGTTCAGCGCTGGTAGTTCCAAGGCATAAGCGCCTCGATATCGCTGTTTGGCCAGCCATTGGCGATACGCTCGAGGGTCTGGGTGAGCCAGGCGTGCGGATCGACTTGGTTCATCTTGGCGGTGGTCAGCAGCGTGGCGATGGTGGCCCATGTCCGTCCGCCGCCGTCGCTGGCGGCGAAGAGGCTGTTCTTTCGAGTAATTGTCTGTGGCCGGATGGCGCGCTCGACGGTGTTGGAGTCGATTTCGATGCGGCCGTCGGCGAGGAAGCACTCGAGCGCGGCACGCCGGCCGAGCGCATAGCGGATCGCCTCAGCGGGCTTCGATTTTCCCGACAGCTTCGGCAGCTCCTTTTCCCACAGCGCAAAGAGAGCGGCAACGACGGCGGCGGATTTCTCCTGACGCGCAGCTATCCGTACTGCTGGATCTTGGCCGCGCACGGCCGCCTCGGCGGCCCACAGCGGGGCCATCTGCGCCACCGTCTGCGAGGCAATAACGGAGGAGCCTGCGGCTGCAGTTCGTAGAACTTGGCCGCACGTGCGACCAGCACGCCGCCAGCAGCACGCCATCATTGCCCCGATCGGATCGGGCCAGCCGGTTATAGGCGGCGTATCCGTCGACCTGCAGGATGCCGCGATAGCCTTCCATATGGCGGGCGACGCATTCGCCGGCACGGCTGTCTTCGAAGCGGTAGGCGACGATGGGCGGTCCGCTGCCACCGAACGGCCGATCATCGCGGAGATAGGTCCAGAGGTAGGCCGTCTTGGCCTTGCCCGATCCTGGGGCCAGCGTTGGGAGGGTGGTCTCATCGGCAAAGACCCGCTCACCCTGCTTGATGCGGGTCAGTGCGTAATCGGCGAGCGGCTCGAGCTCGAAGCCGACCTTGCCCATCCACTGCGCCATCTGTGACCGGTCGATCTCGACCTGATCGCGGGCATAGATCGCTTCCTGGCGGTAAAGCGGCAGGCCATCGGCGTATTTGGACACGGCGATCTGCGCCAGCAGCGCTTCGGTCGAATGCCGCTTTCGATGATGCGGGCGGGAGCGGCTGCCTGGATAACGCCGTCCCAGCCCTTGTAGGCATATTTGGGGCGACGCGTGACGATCACCCGGAACTTCGCCGGGGTGACATCGAGCCGTTCGGAGACGTCCTCGCCGATCAGGATCTTTTCCAGCGCTTCGCAGCCAGCAGGCGTTTCGGGCTCGATAACCACCTCGACCGGTTCGAGATGGGCCGCAAAGCTTTTGCGAGGACGCGGCGCGCGCTTCGCTTTCGAGCCGCCCGCAGACTTCTCCATCTGCGCTTCGATGGCCGCCACGCCGGTCTCGATCTCGTCGAAGACGAGCGCATACTGCTCCTCGCTCAGCGTACCGGTCCGCCACCTTTCGGAGCGGCTGCCGAAGCGCGACCGCTCCAACGTCTTCACCACCGCCGTCAGCCGCGCGATCCGCTCATCAGCGCTCTTGTTGACCAACTCGAGATGGATGTTGCGCTCCTCCAGAAGAGCGGCCTTTTTGGCCATGACAACAATCATCGCCTTGAGCGCGTCAACGTCGTCCGGGAGCGCAAGATCGGGTGCCGACATAGCCAAATCAGAACATATTCGCGGGCAATTTTCCCGCTTTTTCAGCTCCCTGATTCATCATGCCGCAGTGTTTTACCCAACCGATTGCGGCCGCCTGACGGTCTCCGTCCGAACCCGTTTCCAGTCCATTCCGTCAACCAAAGCCATGAGCTGGGCATGATTGAGTTGGACCCGGTGGTGGCCGATCCGCGGCCAGCAGAACTTCGCGTCGTCCAGCCGCTTGGCATAAAGACATACCCCGCTGCCGTCCCACCAGACGATCTTGATCCTGTCCGCTCTTTTGGCGCGGAAGACATAAAGCGCGCCGTTGAACGGATCCGAGCCGGCATCGCGCACCAGTGCCAGAAGGCCGTCGGGACCTTTTCTAAAATCGACGGGATGACTGGCGACCAACACCTTCACGCCGACCGGGATCATGCCTGGCGAACCGCCCGGATGATCCTGGCCAAATGATCCTGGCCGACGTCGGCGCCGGCCCGAATGACACATCGCCCAAACAGATCTCCACTGTCGAAGAGGCCGCTTGGGTGACCTCGACAAAGCCAAGCCGATCCGCATCTCGCTGCGGCGTGACCGCACCGCTCTTGATCGCCTTGCTCCGCCAGCCGAACAGCTGGGCTGGCGCCATCCCCGCTTGTCTGGCGATGGCCGATACATTCGCGCCCGGCTTCAGTGTCGCCTCGATCAGCCGCGACTTCGCTTCCGCCGACCAGCGCCGCCGCGGACGCTGCGGGCTTGCCTCCAGCCGGTTCGGAACCGCCTCAAGGACATGGAAACTTCAATCATCAGGCATAGGCGCAGACATAGAAATTGACACTGTAGACTCCTCGGCTTCTTCAGTGTCACTATCTCTCGCTCATCACCTCAAGCCGCGCCAGATGGGGTCGGCTTGGCGCTTACGAGCAAGATCGTCCCGACATCAGCAAGGCGCGGCAGGACTTCGCCAAGCTCAAGGCTCAAGGCGCCTCTGCGCGCAAAGGCCATCAGGACCATCGACGCCCTGTGGCAGGCCATTGGCGATATCTGCAATCTCTTCTCCCCAACAGAATGCAGAAACTACTTCGCTGCCGCAGGATATGGACTCACATGAACGTCCGCCGCTCTAGAACGCGTGTCGAACGGTTTAGTGTGGATCTCCGGACGGATCATTTAAGCGGAAGAGCAGCGAACCGAAATTTGAGCCCCGTGTAGCCATTCTCAGGGCAAACGGTCCGCCAACCGATCCGGGATACATTCGCCCGTGGAGCTGGCGCGCCAGGGAAAGGGCGCGGTCATAATTGCTGTCCAAGTGGACACGCAATACTGAAGTATCAAGCTCTATCACCACGGTTCTTGATCTAATCGCGACCAAGCGGGTGTCCGCGCGCGGAAGAAACCCCATGGCAAAATCAATGTCGCTTATAATGCATATGCCGGGCCCGTCGTTCTCCTTGACACTGATGGCGCTAATGTCGTTTCGATCAAGATGCGCGCGGAGATTGTCGCGATCCGCGACGCTGGCGCACGACAACACCGCTGCGTCACGAGCCACTGTCACGGAACGGGCGTCCCCACGGCCTGTCACAGTCGTGCCCGCGATGGCTCCGTTGCTGGTGAGCGATTTGCAGATAATGGTGACCGCATGCGTTTCTGCGTAATTCACCGCCCTATGGTGCAGCACTTTTGCGCCACATCGCGACATACGCGCGATTGTCCCGTACGCAATCTCCGGAATCAGTTGTGCCCCTGGAACAAGATAAGGGTCTGCCGTGTAGATACCTGGAACATCTGAGTATATTTCGCAAACGTGCTCTCCCAACATAGCTGCAATTACGACGGCTGTCAGATCGGAGCTGTTTCTGCCGAGAAATGTTAACCTGCCAGACTGATCAATTGCTTGGCCACCCGTGGCGATGACAATGTCATGCTCCTGCAATGCTGAAAGAATTTGTTTAGAGTCTGCGTGCTCTATTGTCGCGCGCCCAAAGTCTGAATTAGTGCGTATTCCAAGGGAATAGCCGTTCAGAGACACCACGGAAACGTCCAGCCGGCTAATCGCGGCCTCCAAAAGGCAGGCACTGAGCATCTCTCCGGTTGCAAGGGCCGCATCAAGGTTCGATGGTGATGCTTGCTTGTTGATTTCGAGCATGACTGCTTTCAGGTTGTCGGTGGTCCCCGACATCGCACTGACCACGACAACGATCTTGTTTTCGCCTGCTGCTAGTCGCTCGGCTAGATGCCTAGCGACTCGACCATAGTCTCCAGAATGCAGAAAGGAAGAGCCGCCGAACTTCAGGACGGTCGCGTTCACTGGCACGTGCGGCGTAGCGGACATATTCACTGCTTCCTCCCGTTAGACCGCGCCAGGCTGCTGACTGGGCATGGCGGTCGACGAGTCGTACAATGTATACGGGGGGCGAATTCTCAAAACTATCAGGACAGGTAGGACGAACGTGATTCCTGCCATCTCCATGCCTGGGTGTGGCAGCTTTCTGGGTTGCCGCCCGTGATGCAAGGGGCTTCTGCCCTTTTCGACGTATGATCGAGTGCGGTCTTCTGTCAGGCCTCCATGTGCGGCATCTCCAGAAGTCGCTGGCCGGTATGGTGATCTGCAGGTCAGGTCCAACCCTCAACAGCGATGCACACTGCGATGCGGTCTGGGGAGGGCGATAACCATCCAATCTCAACGTTTGTCCTTGGTCAACCCAGGCGACTGATTTGCGGTTTGCCTAACAGGCTTCGTGCGGATGGTGCAAATGGAGCGATGCAGCTATATGGGCAACTCGGTGACGAGGTGGTCGGCAGAAGCGAACATGCTCACTCCCTGAGTGCGGTCTGGATGAAGCGCTCGGCCTTGCCGTTGATGTTGGGTGTATAGGGCTTGTCTTGATATGGTTGAGCCCGAAGTCGCGACGGGCTCCGGCAAACCTTTATCTTAGCAGGAGCCGTCGTCTGTCACGACGCGTACGGTGACGCCGAGGCTTGCATAATAGGCGACAGCCACCTTTAGGAAAGCGACGGCGCTTTTCTTCTCCGGACAGGATCTGCGAGAAGGAAAGGCGGGAGTGGTCATTTATGCAAACCTGGACGAACTCCCAGCCGTCGCCGCGAGGCTCGCCTTTTTCCGGATCACCCGTGATGCGGTGCCATCTGGCTGAAGCGGCCGAGCTTGTTGATGTGGACGTGGATTATCTCGCCCTGCTCGCACTCGTAGCGCCGGATTGGTTCGACAGGTTCAATGTCCTTCAGTCGCCACAGCCCGGCGCGCTTCAGCACCCGGCTGGCCGCAGCCAGCGACAGCCCACCTCCATGGCAATGTGCTTGCCGGTCAGCTGCCGGCGGCGCAATGCCAAGGATGCGCTCGGCCACCGCCTGTTCGTTCATGCCCGGAATGGCAAGGGTGCCCCGGATCAGCGGTCGACTATGCGGGCCCGTCCCTCGGAATTGTAGCGCTCCCCCAAGCGCGCGACGATCTTTGGCGACACACCGACGTCCGAGCCGCATCGGCTTTAGAGAGACGGCTTTCAATAAACAGTGCGATCTCCTCTCGACGCAGCGGCGTCAGACGGGCATTCTTGTGGACGCTCATTCGGTCCCTCCGGTGAGTGCTGAGGTAGCTCCAGTCTCCTCCGTCCGGTCCGAATGGACAACCTCCCGGAAGCTCACAACTACGCCATCCCGAATCAAGGTCCCCGCCCACGCCAGGCCCCGTTTCGAAGTAGCTCCCGCTTATGACGCTGCTTGGCTGGAGATGGGCAATTGCTGCGCTAGCCGTCTGCTAGGACGGCCGTTAGCTTTTCGGCTCCGGATCGAGGACATGGTAGAGTAAATTGGGTCACGCAAGCTGCGCGACTATCGCCCCGGTATCGGAGCTGGTATCACTGAGGCGACGCATCCACGATAGTGGGGATGTTGGCTCGGGTCCAGCCGGATGAAGAGGACGAGTTTTTGTAGGCTACGACCCAGGACGAGCCTCAGGTCTTCAAGTGCTCAAGACCGCACCAGGTGCACCGACCCGAGCCGCAAGCACGTTTGAGACCACCCGGGATAATGATGCATATGTTTGACTCGGGATGCCGTGAGAAGGGCATCATGCATAGGTTTACCAAAACCATCCCTCGACGAACGGGCAGGTCCAGCACATGAACCGCACCACCATGGACGCGATCGTCAAGCGATTCCAATATGACAGCCGCGATCTGCGCGGCTTCAGGACTCGTCCGCGCCTACGACTTCGGAGGCCGTCTAAAGACACTCAGGGGTCTCAGGGAAATTCAGTCATAAATCAACCGCCCAATGCTGGAATTAGAGATTTGCGACCGTAGAGTTACGTGAATTGATGAGTATACAATCATAGTTTGAGAATTCGCTAAAATTGCTACAAATCTGAAACTCTCAGCATCATGTAATTCACACTAGATATTATTTTTTCCCGCGCCGATGTGATAGAGCCTCTACCAATGCCGACCTGCCCAAGGGCGGCCGCCACCTTTCGATCGGCATGTTGAGCATCAGTGACGTTACATCCGGCGTAATGGCCGCCGAGGAGGGTATGGCATGACTGCGTTCTCTCGTTTTGAGTGTTGGCAACAGTGTGTCCAATCAGAATAGCTGGTGCGTCGATCCCGAGGGCCGCCAAGGAGCTGGTTGCGGTCGAATTCGGCCGGTTTCTGGACAAGACTGATGGTGTTGCTCAATCTGAGCAGCTGTTCGACCTGTTGTCTGCTTTTGCTCTGAATTTTGATTGCCCCTGGATCGCCTATGGATCATTTACACCCCGCCAGGAGATTTTGCAGCCGGTCCGACGCGATCCGGCAGTCATGCTGAACTATCCTGACGAATGGCAGGAGCGCTATTTCGAAATGGGCTATGACAGGATAGACCCCATCATCAAGGCGAGTCGAAAGTGGGCCGGCGCGTTTCGATGGAGCGAGGTGTACAACGACGCAAGCACGACTGAAGAGCAAAGGGTCGTTTTCGAGGAGGCTGCAATGTTCGGCTTAAAGTCAGGCGTTAGTGTTCCATTGCATGGCCCGCATGGCCGGCTTGCGATCATGAGCTTTGCTCAGCCTTGGGACGGGGAAATTCAAAATACAACAGTCACCTACTTGCAACTTGCTGCGCTACATTTCCATCTACTAGTTGGGGGCTTCGCGGATTCGAGCGGAATGGAGGACCTTCCTAACCTCACTCCAAAAGAAAGAGAATGCATCCTGTGGACAGCTCGAGGGAAGTCATCGTGGGAGACAGGACAGATTCTTGGAGTATCTGTAAATACAGTGAATTTCCATCTAAAAAATGCGATGCGAAAACTACACGCTTCAACTAGAACTTTCGCTGCTGTAAAGGCCATAAGCTTCGGAATTATCGAGTTGTAAAGCTGGAAGCCCCGCTCCCGGATCCGACGCGAGTTCGGCTGGAGGCGCCCGTCAGGGGCGAGGTGCCGAGCCACATTAATCCGCCAAGCGGATGCGCGTTTCTCCGCGCTGCCCACTCTCAGTCGAGCGATGTCGCCTCGAAGTGCCGCCCTTGATACGCTACCGCAGTCAATTCCTCGACTACGACAGTTCGACGATTTCCTGGACGCCATAAAATGCAAGTGGAAATTGGCATTCCGACAGTACGCAAGGCGAAACAGCGCATCCGCAAAGGGACATCTCATTAGTTCGCCGTCAAATCATTGAGGAAGCTATGACCAAGTCACCTGACAACAATTCTCGTCGAGCGCCACACAGGGACGAATACGATACAGTCGGCTCGATCGATACGAACGTTGAGGACGGCTTCACGATGGTCACAGTGGGCGATGTTATTGTGTCTCGGCCGTTGACAAAATTCCAACATCCCGGCTTTGACCACCTCGTTCGCATCCTACATCGCGCTGATGTCACATTCGGCAACATGGAAACGCTTATCTTTGATATTCGTTCCTTCAAGGGCAGCCCACAGGCTGAGCACGGAGGCTGCTACCACGTGAGCCTGCCAGAACTCGGCCCCGATTTGAGGGCGATGGGCTTCAATCTGATGAGTCGCGCCAATAATCATTCCCTCGATTGGGGCCTTGAAGGCATGCGCGAGACGAGCAGGGTGCTCGATGAGTGTGGTATCGTCCACGCAGGCGTGGGCGAGAATCTCGCACAAGCCGGAGCCGCCCGCTTTTTGGAAACCGCGCGCGGTCGCGTTGCGATGGTGTCGCTTACCACAACGTTTGCGCCTATGGCTCCTGCGTGCGATCCCGCCGGAGAGGCGCCTGGCAGACCAGGCGTCAATGCGCTTCGTCTGGCCCCTAGCATCCTCCTTCCGCCGGAGATGCTTGAGAGCTTGAGAAGGATACGTGACGTGCTGCCGGGCAGTAAGGCCAGCGAGAAGGATCCAAGCCGCGTGGTGCTTCTTGGGAAGACTTTCAAGGCGGGCGACAAGCCCGATTTTAGTTACGAAGCGGATCCGCGCGACGTCGCCGACGTCCTCCGCAATGTCCGCCGGGGCAAGCAGTTCTCTGACTTCTGCATCGTCACGAATCACGGTCACGAGCCTGATTGGAGTGGGGGGGTGTGTCAGGAACCGGCTGATTACGAGCAGTCGTTTGCGCGTAAGATGATCGATGGGGGAGCAGACGCCTATATCGGACACGGACCGCATCTGCTGCGAGGTATCGAAATTTACAAGGGCCGACCTATAGTCTACAGCTTAGGAAATTTCTTCTATGACGACCTGCGGACGCCTGCCGGGGCTGACATGTTCGAGGCCTACGGCAGAGATCCGCGGATTGACACCGATGCCGAGGTAACGGTCGACGAGGAGGCAAAAGGATACCCGACGCTGGACGGGTTTAGTGGTTCGTTTGCGGCACCGATTTACTACGAGAGCGTCATTGCGGTCAGTCGTTTTGAGCAGAACCAGCTCGCTGAATTGCGGCTTTATCCGATCGAGCTCGGCTTCTGCAAAAGGCTCGCAAATCGTGGCATTCCGCGGCTAGCCACCGGCCAACAAGCATGGGCCATTCTCGAGCGCATGCAGAAGCTCTCCGAGCCGTTTGGGACCGAAATTGCCATCGATGTCGACATTGGAGTGATCAGATTGGCCCGGCCCTGCCAGGATGACGCGGCTCGGACGCGCCAAATTGACTGATATCGGCTCGCAGAAGCGAGAGTCATAGATGGCGTATTCGGCTGTCCGCTAGCCTTTTTCCAATTAAGGTGCCGCGCGTTCGAGCTGATGGTAAATGTGGTCTGTCTTGAAGAAGCGGAGCACTTGGACATCTCGGTGCGGAGGGGATGGGCCCTCTTGCACGGAAACAGATTGGCAAGCACTTCTGAAAGCAAAGCTCGGTCAAGCTTCGATGCCTATGTTAGCCAACCATGACCGAACAGTTTGGGGCGGTGCCGCTGGTCTTCCTCGCAGCCCCGACGCTCGTCAATACGATCCGGAAGCCTTCACAGGCGAAGGCAAGGTGGATGGTGCTTATTCCAAGGGTTTAGTTGCTCATAGAAAAGCGCGGCCTCAAGAACGCTTCTGTCCCCGCGCGGGCGCCCGATGATCTGCATACCCATCGGCAAGCCACGCGGGTCGAAACCTGCGGGAATCCCGATCGAAGGCAGCGATGCCAGCGTAGGGCCGATCACGACCTGCATCCAGCGATGGTAGGTATCCATTGTCCGCCCATTGATCTTCTTGGGCCAATGGGAGGACGCGTCGAATGGGAAGACCTGGGCCGAGGGTAGCAACAGATAGTCGTACCGTTCGAAGAGGCTAACCATCCTAAGGTACCATTCTGTCCTTGCCAGTTGCGCGGCATAGAGATCGTGAGTCGAAAGCGTGCGGCTTTGCTCGACCTCCCACTGGGCTTCGGGTTTGATCAGATCACGCCGTGAAGGGTCGTCATAAGCGTCGTTTAGCTGTCCGGCCAGGGCAGTGCTTCGCAGGGTGACGTAGGTGGTCCACAGCCGCTCCAGGTCGAAACCCGAGGAAATGTCCTCGACTACCGCTCCGGCCTGAGCGAATTTGCCTGCCGCCCCGCGGACCAGATCGACTAGCCCCGGCTCGAAAGCAAGCTGACTAGTCCAGTCGCCAAGCCATCCGAACCGCGCCTTGCGCGGATGAATTGGCTTGAGTTTGTCCAGCCAACGCGGAGCCGAGTCGAGCGATTGCGGTACCCGGTCGTCATATCCGGCCTGCACCGATAGCAGCATGGCCACGTCCTCAACCGTGCGGCCCATCGGCCCATCGACTGTCATCTGGCTGCTGAACGCGTCAATCGCCAAGCGAGGCACCCGCCCGGCCGAGGTGCGAAAGCCGATGACGTTGTTAAATGCCGCCGGATTGCGCAATGATCCCCCCATGTCGCTGCCATCGGCAACAGGCAACATCCGCATGGCGATCGAAACGGCAGCCCCGCCGCTAGATCCACCGCCGATCCGGGTCTGGTCGTAGGCGTTAAGGGTCGTCCCGAAAATCGGATTGTAGCTGTTCGAGCCCAAGCCGAATTCGGGCGTGTTGGTCTTGCCTATGATGATCGCTCCGGCCGCGCGCATCCGCGAGACGAAGATAGCGTCGTTGTCGGGAATGAAATCTCGGAAGAGGGGCGAGCCATAGGTAGTGAGCAGCCCCTTGGTGTTCGCGAGATCCTTAATCGCCTGAGGCACGCCGTGAAGTGGACCAACCCTCTCCCCGCGAGACACGGCCACATCCGCCGCGGCCGCCTCTTCCAACAAATCGCGCCGGGGACGAAGCGAGATGATCGCGTTGACCAGCGGGTTCACCTGCTCGATATGGTCCAGATAAGCGGTTATCACCTCGACCGCCGAGATATTGCGCGCCCGGATCAGGCGCGCAAGTTCGACAGCTTCGGGTCGGCATAACTCCGGAATACATGCGGCTGTTTGCGACGAGATTCACTATTCATATCCAGCCCTGCCTCATTAAATCGGGATTAGCTTAACTAGCCTCAAGTCGAGATCGACGACATAGCGCTAACCTCTCGGTCCGGGTCCAATCAACGTCCACCACCCCAGCACCATAGCAAAGCCTTGGGTTGCGGTGCGCCAACGTATCCTAGATGTGGCGTGGGTCTGTTATCCTCGTATAGGCATACACGTCAGGGACGGACTCTGGCCTCGCGATTTGTTCAGGATATGGTCAAGTTATCTAACGTGGAAGGCGGCCGGTCATCGACGTGGCGGGTTACCTCAAAGCAATTAAAGGATGAAGTCGCAAAAAAATCGAGTACCGATTGATTTTATTTCGAGTGCCCCGAGAAGCCCTTTTCTGTAGCCTTCTGCGTGCGTGAATTAAATATCCAGCGGAAGCCCAATTGTGTTGGACACGGGTTATCGTGCCGAAAATTCGGTACTTTCTGTGCTGGTACAAAGCCGCGGTCGGTATCCATTTTGGGAGAGTTCAGATGGCGTATTTTACTAAGCGTGGCGAGCCCATGCCTAAGCTCATCGCTAGTCTCGCCGAGGAGGCAAAAAAGGGCGGTGTGGACCGGCGCGAGTTCCTGGCGCTCGCTTCCATCTTTGGCGCGTCGACAGCTATGGCGTACTCGATGCTGGATGCAATCCCGCAGGCGCATGCCGCGCAGGCGCCTAAGAAAGGCGGAACTCTGCGAGTTGCAATGTTGGTCTATGGTCCGAAGGATCCCCGCCTAAGCGACTATTCGGAATTGTCTAACATCTACCGGCAATTCCTCGAACCGTTGATCAAGTATACCAATGAATACACTTTTGAACCCAAGCTTCTTGAAAGCTGGGACACGAATGACGACGCGACGGAATATGTCCTGCACGTGCGGCAGGGTGTCAAGTGGAACAACGGAGATGACTTCACGGCGGATGACGTAATGTTTAATCTGCTGCGATGGTGCGAAAGGGATGTGCCTGGAAACTCAATGGCGTCGCGCATGGCCACACTAATTGATCAAAAGACAGGCAAAGCGATAGAAAGCGCCATCACCCGAGTTGACGATTACAAGATCAAACTCAAGCTGCCAAAACCCGATATCACGATCATTCCCGGACTTTCCGATTATCCTGCGTTAATCCTTCATCGTGACTACGAAAAAAGCGGGTCGGACATCGTTGCGCATCCGATAGGTACGGGACCTTTTGAACTAGTGTCCTACGACGTCGGCCAAAGGGCCGTCCTGAAGCGTAGAACAAATGGTAGTTGGTGGGGAGGTGAAGCCTACCTGGACGAGGTGCAATTCATTGACTATGGAAGCGATCCGTCGCCTGTTCAGAGCGCTTTCGAATCAGGCGAAATTGATGCGAACTACCAGACGTTCGCAAATTATGTCGCGGCGTACGATAGCCTCGGATTAGTGAAATCGGAAGCAAAAACGTCGACGACGCTAGTGTGCCGGACCCAGGTCACTACTAAGCCGTACGACGACCAGCGGGTGCGCAATGCGCTACAGTTGGCAGTGGACAATAGTGCTGTGCTGCAAATTGCCTATAATGGCGCTGGCAGCGTTGCTGCGAATTACCACGTGGCACCACTGCACCCCGAGTTTTTCCCAGTTCCGGAAAAGAAACGGGATGTTGAGGCTGCCAAGCGCCTTATGGCCGAAGCTGGCCAGATGGACTTCGAGCACGACATCATCAGTAATGACGAGGATTGGCATAAGGACACGGGCGATGCGATTGCTGCGCAGTTGCGGGAGGCGGGATTCAAGGTGAAGCGCACGGTTCTCCCCAGCAGCACCTTTTGGAACAACTGGTTGAAATACCCACTTTCGACAACAAACTGGAACATGCGCCCTTTGGGTGTGCAAACCTTGGTCCTTGCCTATCGCAGTGGCGCTGCATGGAACGAGACTGCCTGGTCAAACCCGGAATTCGATAAAAAACTCGACACGGCGTTGACCGTCCCAGATCCACAAAAGCGCAAGACGCTGATGCAAGAAATTGAAACGCTCCTGCAGGAATCCGGTGTCATTATACAGCCTTATTGGCTTTCTTTGTTTAGTCATTCGACAAAGCAAGTAAGGGGCTATGCGATCCACCCGACATTCGAGATCGACCTCGGCAAGGTTTGGCTCGACCAGGCCGCGTGAGATTGGTGATCTATCACGATGGGTAGAGTCATGGGGTTTCCTCGGGAGAGCAAGCCCCAAGGCCCAATCGACATTCAGAATTCAGATTGTCACTTACGCGTCATAGTGGCAGCACATCGAAGACCTATTGCCGGGCAAGGCTGGCGATCCCGATCGCAGCGACGGAGACAATCGCCTGTTCGTGAACGGCGTCCTTTGGGTCTGCGCTCCGGAGCGCATTGGCACGACATTCCCGAACGATGCGGCAAAGTGGAAGACGCTCCATAAGCGCTTTAGGCGCTGGTCGGAGGCTGGGGTATGGGAACGTGTGTTCGCCGATCGGATCCATGATCCTGGCAAGGATTATTTGATGCTCCACAGCACTCTGGTCCGCGGCCCAGCAGGCAGCGACCCGAAAAGGGGGCAAGAACCAGGCTTTAGGGCGCTCCCGAGATGGATTGACCACCAAGATCCACATGGCCATGGGTGAGGCGACGGCAATCATGTTGACTTCTCCTGGCCAAGCAATGACGAAATGGACGAGGCTCAGGGCGACAGTTGGCTGAAATCCGACCAGACGGTTTCATCGTAGGCCAAATCTGCTTCCACAACGGCGATGAAGCAGACTTCATCGCTCCAGATGGACTTCTTCAACAGATGGGGTGATTGGGGTCTCGCCCGAGCCCAGATGCGGGCGGCTGCTCCTGTCGGGGTGTTAGAACGTGGTCGCCTTGGAGCGCCACAAACATCGGGAAGGAGCAGCCATGAAGTATTTTGCTGGATTAGACGTATCTTTGGAAGAGACCGCGATTTGCGTCGTTGATGAGAGCAGTCGGATCGTGAAGGAAACACGAGCGGCGAGCGAACCGCAGGCCTTGTCCAATGCGTTGCGGAAGCTCGATCTGCCGCTGGAGCGCATCGGGCTGGAAGCGTGCTCGCTGACGGCCTGGCTTCACGATGGATTGTGCGCCGAAGGCCTGCCTGCGATCTGTATAGAGACGCGCCAGGCTAATGCGGCCATGAAGACGATGCCTAACAAGACCGATCGCAACGATGCCCGCGCGCTTGCGCAGATCATGCGCACGGGCTGGTATCGGCAGGTGCATGTGAAGAGCCGGCAATGCCGGTTATGGCGCGCACTGTTGGTAGCCCGCCACACGGTGCTGAACGAGATGCGCAGCATAGAGAATGTTGTGCGCGCCATCCTGCGCGAGGCCGGTATCAAGCTCGGCACGCCCTCGCGCACCGCCTTTGCTGATCGCGTGCGCGAGCTGGTCGGCGCCGACGCCGAGGCGATGGTGACGGTCGAACCGCTGCTTTCGATCCTCGGCTCCATGCTCAAGGAGTTCGCCCGCCTGACCAAGCAGGTTCCCGACATCGTCCGCAAGGAGGAAGTCTGTCGGCGACTGATGAGCGCGCCCGGCGTCGGGCCGATCACCGCGCTCACCTTCCGCGCCACGATCCACGATCGACCGGCCGGAGCGGTTCGGCTCCTCGCGGGCAGTGGGAGCGCATCTGGGGCTGACGCCAGCGCGATCCCAGTCCGGTGAAACCGACATTCAGGGCAAGGTCAGTCGTTGCGGCGACGAACTCGCCCGCACCGCCCTCTACGAGACAGCACATTCGCTACTCGTGCGCTCGAAGAAATGGTCGAGCTTGCGCGCCTGGGGCATGAACATCGCCAAACGTCGCGGCATGGCGCGAGCCCGCGTGGCGGTAGCCCGCAAGCTGGCCGTCATCCTGCATCGCATGTGGGCCGACGCAACCGAATTCCGCTTTGGAAAGGAAGCCGCCGGCCCCACATTGGCATGAAATAGGACAAGGAAAAAAAACGAACACAGACAGTGGTTCGCCCGAGAGGGTGATCCGGATCGTTCCCGTGGGGACGATGGGCAAGGCGATCTCGTTAGCAGGCACGATCCTGGGCGAATTCTCCAAGGTCGTTCAACAGATTGAGACGCCTCGCTCTCCCTGACCCCATCATGCGGCGGCTCCCCGCCGACCGCGAAGAGAAGCGAGTGACCCGCGGGGCGACATGATCCGGAAAGAAGACGGGAAAAGCTTGACCTCACCGACCCCAATCAGAGAAGCCTGCTAGCCGGGAAAAATTCATGGCAGGTGCATGCCGGCGCCTATTGGTGGGGCCTGCCGCGCTGCGATGCCGAAACGCTCGAGCTTTGCCTTCGCCCAATCCGACACGCTGCGATTGCGCCCCATCAAGCTCGCCGCGCGAGTGGTCGAGATGAAAACCCAGATCCGCCTGCACCTGCCGAGATCCTGCCCCGACCAGCGTATTCTGCGCATTGCCCTCGACCGCATCCCGCGGCTCGCGAAATAGCCACAGGGCGCAGACGCCGAAACGGACCCCCCGACCGCAACGTGCAAACCCCGCCTTCCATCACGACGGAACACCGCAGCGCCTGACGAGGCTTGTCAAAAGGCACCGCAACGGCGGCCAGACCGCCGCTCAGGCCGCCAAAACCTCATCGCCGTGCATCAAGACGGTCAGGTCGATGATACGGCACCGATGATACGGCGCCGCCGCTGGAAGTTCCAAGAGCATATATCCGACCGGCCGCTTTTTTAGACCAAGGCGACAAGCTTGATCGCGTATTTATGCAGGCACCGGCTCGGTGCTAAGTCAGGGCGTTGATCCTCGTCGAACTGCCGCAATAGTGAACGGAATCCGAGATAACGCGCTGCTGCCCCCCGGTACGGAGATTCAAATCGAGGACTGGTGGAAGTGGGATCTGGCAGCTAGCCATGAGCCGTACGCGTCACAGCCGAAGCAAGTCTGCCGAGATCCTGAAATCCTGAAACAACATCATCCGGCAGATGAGTTTTTTTCGTAACTGCAACCCTTCCGGAGCTGCTACGTGAAGTCCTGAGGGCTGCGGCGGCCAGTCCTTCGCCAAGTTTGGCACGATTGGGCCTGCTGTAACTGGCGATGAGGATCGAGCAAGTGCCGCATGGGCGGACAGCCCGCAGCCCGGCTAGACGTCTGAGTTAGCGACTATGTTAGCCATTTCCGGAAGGGTATCTTGGAGCAGGCCTATGACAGAACTTGAACTGCGTGCACACGAGGGCAACGTTAAGGCGGAGCGGCTTTCGACGGGTATGCTCGAATTCGACGGCCAACGCTACCTCGACGGCCGCGCTTCAGACCCGAGCGAGCTCGGTTGGATGCAGGGCGCGCCGCCACCCGTCGACAAGCGCGTTGCATTCGAGGGCGACAAGTTCTTCGAATTCCCGCAGGTGCGCTGGTCGCTTTCTCACATGCGCGAGCTTACGCCGACTGTGAACGTGCGGCGCCGGCGCGGCGGACCCTCGCCACTTGATCGCAGCGACAAGTTCACCGACCTTGGGGCCGTCACCTTCGCCGACCAGGATGCCCGCACTTGGCGCATCGATGATGCGCTTTTCGACACCTACACCGATGGAATCCTGGTGCTGCATCGCGGGCGCGTCGTGTATGAGCGCTACTTCGGCGCGCTTGAGCCGCACCTACCTCATGCGTGCCATTCGGTCACGAAGTCATATGCGGGCACTATGACTGCCGCGTTCGTACACGAAGGTGTGCTCGATGACGCGATGACGATCGCGCACTACCTGCCCGAGCTTCGCCGCTCGGCGTTCGAGGATGCCACCCTGCGTCAGGTCATGGACATGGAGACGAGTCTGGCCCACACTGAGGAGTACTCCGACAAGCACTCGGGCGTTTGGGCTTATGCGCGAGCCTGCGGCTGGCGGTCTCGGCCGTACGACTATGACGGTCCACGGACCATGTGCGATTACCTGCGCACCGTTAAGAAGGAGGGCGCTCACGGTGGAAGTTCCGATTATAAGACCATCAACACGGAAGTGATGACTTGGGTAATGGCGCGGGTGACGGGACGTTCCTTCGCACAACTGCTCCATGAACGCCTGTGGCTGCCGATCGGCTGCGAGGAGGACGGCTATGTTGTCGTCGATTCCGCCGGCATGCCCCTCGCCGGGAGCGGCTTGAGCGCGACCCTGCGTGACGTCGCCCGTTTCGGTGAGTTGATGCGGCGTGAGGGCGAGTGGGACGGAAAGCAGGTCATTCCCGCCTCCGCCGTGCACGACTTGCAAAGGGACAACCTCCCCAAGCTCCCAGGTGGCTGGTCGTATCGCAGCCAATGGTGGGTGCCGCATGACGAAATGGGCGCCTTAGAAGCCCGGGGCATCCACGGCCAGCGCCTGTATATCGCACCGAAGGCGGAAATGGTGATCGCGCACTTCGGCTCGCATCCGGTTGCGAGCGCCGCCGCTCAAGAGTCGATCATGACCCCGCTGATGCTATCACTTGGTCGGATACTGCGGGCATAGCGGCACGATGGGCAGGGCGCATTCCTGTGCATTTCATCGACGCACAGTGCAGCGCACGCCTTCGAAGTGGATCGAAGCGGTTGAGGACCAGAGCAAGGTCTTCTAGCCGGCTTCTCTGATTCGGTCGTTGAGGTCAGGATCTTCTGACATTTTCCGGACCATCTCGCCCCGCGTGTCACTCCCGTCTCTTCGCGGTCGACGTTTAGGACGCCGCATGATGCATACAGCGAACGTCTCAATCTGTTGAACTAGCCCGCTGCCGTTTTTCGGACTCAGACGTGACTGACCGGATCGCCCTGACCTACTGTCGCAGTGCTTTAGTCACCAGCCGCGTGAGACTTTTGCAGTAGGTCAATCTTCTGGCGGTGGCAACATTAGCGCGCGGTTCCGGTTTGGGCCGTCGATATCGTTTGGAGGCCGAGGGGCGGGAAGCGCGGTGGACGATCCGAAGATCGACATGCTGCCGACTTTCAAGCGCGGCCTGCGGTGGTGGAGCCCATGAATACCGCATCCGCAATCTAAGATAACACAATTTTTTCGATGAATTGCGTTTCGCAATGAAACTGAAACCAAGTTAGAGGAATTCGATGGCTACGAACGAGGATCCAATTTGGAAGATTGTAGATGCGAAAAGCACGGTTTGTTTTGATCTCAGCGACAAAATTTGGGATACGCCCGAACTGAACTATCAGGAACTCAGTGCTGCACATCTTCATGCAGAGCTACTGAGGCAAGAGGGCTTCGCAGTTCGACCGGGGATTGCCGGGATTCCGACCGCGTTGATGGGCGAAGCAGGGGAAGATGGCCCCGTCATAGCCGTGCTCGGAGAATACGACGCGTTGCCTGGGCTAAGCCAAGAAGCGGGCGTCTCGCAAGAGCGGCCGATCGTGGTGGGGGGATCAGGTCATGGCTGTGGCCACAATATGCTCGGAGCGGCGGCCCTTTTGGCTGCTTCTACAGTAAAAGAATGGCTGGAAGAAAACGGTATCCCGGGCCGTGTACGCTACTACGGCTGCCCCGCAGAAGAGGGCGGCTCCGCGAAGAGCTTTATGGTCAGGGACGGCGTTTTCGATGACGTCGACATCGCAATAACCTGGCATCCGGCGGCGTTTACCGGGGTCCTTGAAACCATTTCGCTGGCCTGCGTCGAAGTGGAATTTACTTTTAAAGGAAGGGCGTCGCACGCTTCGACAAGCCCCGAACTGGGCCGAAGCGCGCTGGATGCCGTCGAGTTGATGAACATTGGCGTAAACTACATGAGAGAGCATATGCCCTCAACGGCGCGGGTTCATTATGCGATGATTGATGGCGGCGGTATCGCGCCAAACGTAGTTCAATCGAGGGCCGTCGTGCGCCATCTGGTGCGTGCGGCAACACTCGGCGAAATGTGGCAGCTCTTGGACCGCGTCAAGAAAATCGCGCAAGGCGCCGCGCTGATGACCGAAACCGCAGTCGAGATAAAGCAGCTTTCCGGTGAAGCTAATCTTGTCCGAAATGCTCCGCTCGAAGCGGCTATGCATCGGAACTTGACTGCACTCGGGGGACCCCAGTTCGACGAAGCGGATAGGCGCTTCGCAGCCGAGATTCAAACGACGCTTTCGCGCGCAGCGATCACGGACTCATATGCTCAACTCGGGTTGACGGTGAAGGAGGAGGCCCTATCCACCAGTATTCATCCCCCCACGTGCGCAATATCGACTGCGCTTGGATCGACGGACGTCGGAACCGTGAGCTGGGCTGTACCTACCGTGCAGTGCTGGGTAGCGTGTTACGCCGTCGGAACGCCGTTCCATTCGTGGCAGCTCGTTGCGCAAGGAAAGGCTGAGGCGGCGCATAAGGGTGTAGCGTTTGCCGCCAAGGCAATGGCTGGCCTGGCAAGGGACCTTTTCACCGACAATGCGCTTTTGTCTGCGGCTAAGGCCGAGTTTCATCGCTTCAGAGCTGCCAACGAATTCAAAAACCCCGTTGGTCCCGAAGTGACACCGCCCCTTGCCATGGGTGTGGACTAAAGATGCAGGAAGCTTTCAATCACTAATGGCCAATCGCTGGCTTTGCAGAACGATAAGAGTTCAACGCCCAAGCTCTGCCTTATGGCGCGTGTTATTGGGGAAACTTAGTCGAGACTGCGCCCGTTTGTTCAGAGGGCGCCAGCTTCACGTCGGAATCCGCAGGAGGAGCGGTTTCGTGGCTGGCCAAGTCTACGTTTCTGACGGCCGTACGCACAAAACAGCTGCCGCTCCCGCCGTTGCGCCTTGATCTTGATTCACTGTCTGCGAGGGATCGCGGAGGCTGGCTCGTGCGGGTGACGCGGAGGACTTCGTCAATAAGTTGCGCTCGATGCGGGTAACGCCACATGTGGCGCAGAATACCAGCGGACGACGTTCTGTGATCGACTGGCGGACGACCCGGCACGGCGGCTATGTCGTCAGCCAGCGCATCCGCATTGAGAAGGCGTTCGGCTGAATCAAGATCATCGCAGGTTAGGAGAAGACGAAGTTCCGCGGGCGGCCGTGTCGGACTTCACCTTAGCGGGCTGGCGCCTACAACCTGGTGCGGCTGCCGAAACTGCTTGCGGTGCCGATATGAGTGCGCCGGCGGACTGCCAAATCGATTGGTCGCTGGCGCGTCGTTCAGGCCGATCTGTGGGATCACGGCTATCTCAACCTCGGCCCCGCCACGATCAGTATCAAGGTCGACAATAGTGGTGAGATCGCCTTTGGCGCACTGCAAGCCGGCCTCGATCTGAGCTTCAGCCCCACGATGGTCTTCTTCACATGGGCCGGCTTCGGCGAGATGGATGGCGACGAGGCAATCCAAAGAGCCAAACGGGACACTTCTTCAACATCCTGTTATTCAACTGCCAGGGGGCTCTTTTTCTGGCGCAAACGGTATGATTTGTACGTTAGTTCGCCCTCGAACCAACCACTTGGCAAGCGCCGCCTGATGAGAAAATCGTGTCGGCATTTCGCAGGAAAGCATCACGAAGCGCGCTGAAGAATATAGCCGAAATGGTTGCTTTGATATCTGTCACTACGCTGAGTTCGACAAAGCGACGCACTGCTGAATTACTCCCGTTTCAACTGCACATCCGGCCCATGTCGATTGGGGAATTGGTATGCAATTTCGTTTAAATCCTCATCCATCATCAATCTTGGGACGCGCAAAAAAGTCGCCTGAGGCTTTACTTTATTTCGATTGCGTGCCTGTCGCCTGCTGCCTAGACCTTAACAAACTATCGAAGCTGATGTGACGCACGTTCCGTGTGAGGGCCAGGATCAACGTTGCGGCATCCATCCGACGGGACTCGATCGACAACGTTGAATTGAAGAAGACCCGCTCCATAAGATAGCGCTGATCGTTTGCGCCACAAACCAAAAAAGGGGAACTGAAGCATGACAATCTCTCGACGCGAAATTATCAAAACGGGTTTGGCCGCCGGAGCGGCTTTATCGGTCCCTTCCATCCTCCGGGCGCAGACATCACCTACCTCCGACCGCACTGTCCGCATGGTGATGGGCAACCTCAGTGTGTTCGACCCGGTGGTTACGACGTCCGACTATACCCAGGACCATGCCGGGGCGATTTACGATACGCTTTTCGATGCCGATTCGAACCTTGAGCCGCATCCGCAGATGGTGGGTAAGTGGGACGTGTCCGACGACAAGAAGACCTACACTTTTGAGCTCCGCGATGGCTTGGGCTGGCACGACGGCACACCTGTCACCGCAGCGGACTGTGTGGCCTCGATCCGACGTTGGGGTCAAGTCGCTCCCGGCGGGCAGCTGCTTATGTCGCGGGCTAAAGATATCTCCAAGAAAGATGAGAAGACCTTTACCATCACGCTCAAGCAGCCGTTGGGGGCGCTGCTCCTCATCCTGGGCAACGGAGGCCCATTCATCATGCGCGAGAAGGATGCAAGTCTTTCTCCATCGGAGCAAGTGACCGCGAATATCGGATCGGGGCCGTTCATGTTCAATCACGCCCTTGCGAAGCCGGGCGCAAGCTTCACCTACGATCGCAATGCAAAATACGTTCCACGCAACGAGCCGGCCGACGGACTGTCCGGCGGGAAGGTCGTCAAGGTCGATCGTGTCATCTGGGACATCGGCTTATTCGCCGATAAGCAAACCGCCGTCGCTGCCTTGCAAGCAGGTGAGGTTGATTTCCTAGAGTCGCCGCCGGGAGATCTTCTGCCGGTCATCGAGAGCGATCCCAACCTGGAACTCCAGGTTCTGAACAAATGGGGCGAGGACATGTTCGTGCGCATGAATTGCCTGCAAAAGCCGTTCGACAATGTGAAGGCCCGCCAGGCTATGCTTCACCTAGTCGATCAGGAAGCTATGTTGCTCGCCGCGTATGGCAATCCAAAATACTTCCACACCGTCACTTCGATGTTTGGAAACGATACCGCGGTATCCAATGACGAAAATACAGGATGGTACAAAAGGGGCGGCGACCCCGAAAAGGCCAAGCAACTCTTCAAGGAGGCGGGATATGCAGGCGAGAAAGTCGTCATCCTTCAGCCAACGGACTGGGCGGAGGCAAGCAATGCCTCTCAGCTTCTCGCGGCCACATTGCGGAAGATTGGGGTTAATGCCGTACTTGCGCCAAGCGACTGGGGCGGGGTTGTCGCTCGTCGCGCGAAAAAGGAATCTGTTGAGAACGACGGCTGGAGCATCTTCATTACCAGCAATTCTGAAGCGAACTTCGGCCAAGTCATCACCGACAATATCCTGCCGATGAATGGCGAAAACGGTTGGTTCGGCTGGCCTAAGAGCGACGAATATGAGGCTCTTCGGCTCAAATGGGCGGATGTCGAAACGCTCGACGAGCGCAAGGCACTGGCCCGCAAGATGCAACGAATATGGTGGGACTATGTGCCCCAGGTTCAGATAGGGCAATTTGTCGTTCCAATCGCGCGCCGCAAGACGCTGACCGGCCTCATCGGCATGCCGTCTCGAAAACCTTTTTGGAACATGCAGAAGACTTCGGCCTGATGCCTAGCTACGTCCTTCGCAGGATGGTTTCAGCCATCGCCGTCATGGCGATGGTCGGAGCCTTTGTTTTCCTGCTCCTCAGGCTCGCGCCCGGCGACCCGGCGGCGATCATCGCCGGCAAGTCAGCGACGGCGGAGATGATAGCTGGCATTCGCGAGAAGCTCGGCCTCAACGATCCGATGCCGGTTCAGTTCATCCACTGGGTTCGCGACATGTTCGGTGGCGATTTCGGCACGTCGATCTTTGCTGGCCGACCGGTTCTGGAACTCATCGGGCAGCGGCTCGAGCCGACTCTTTCGCTGTCGATCTTGACCATGATCGTTTCGGTGTCGTTCGGGGTTTCCTTCGGCATCCTCGCCGCCTGGGGAGCCGGCGGCCTCATCGACCGCATGCTTTCAGCCTTCGCGGCACTTGGTTTTTCTGTCCCGGTCTTTGTCATCGGCTTTTTTTTCATATACTGGTTCGCGATCAGCATGCATTGGCTGCCGGTTCAGGGGTATCAGCCGATTGGCCAAGGCTTCGGGTCCTGGTTTGAGCACCTGGTCCTGCCGACCCTGGCTTTGAGTCTGGGCTATATTGCTTTCATCGCGCGGATCACGCGCGCGAGCATGCTGGAGGTTCTGTCGGAAGACTATATGCGAACGGCCGCTGCCAAGGGCGCGTCGTCCTACGCCATGCTTTTCCACCATGCCTTGAAGAATGCCGGGGTGCCGATCCTGACCGTGGTCGGCTTGTGTTTCGCCTATCTGGTCTCCGGCGTCGTCATCACGGAAACCGTGTTCAACATCCCCGGTGTCGGTCGCCTGACGGTCGATGCGATCAACAACCGTGACTATCCCATCATCCAGGGCGTGCTGATCCTTGCTTCGGGCATGTATGTCCTTGTCAATCTCACCGTCGATCTTGCCTATACCCTGATCGACCCTCGCATCCGGTATTGATATGACGCTTCTCTTTGCACCGGTTGAAGCCGTGCCGATAGGCCGCCTGCAGCTGTCGGACCTTCCCCGTCTTGCTAAGCGGCATCCGCTGGTCTTTGCGGGCGGCGGCCTCCTGGCGGTGTTGATCATTCTGGCGCTTGCAGCGCCATTGTACGCCGGCGATCCGGTGAACATGGACCCGTTCAAACGCCTTCAGCCGTCTTCCGCCGAGATGTGGTTCGGGAGCGACAATCTGGGCCGCGACGTGTTTGCGCGAACAATGTTCGGCACCCGGATCTCGCTTATGGTGGGATTGATATCGGCGGCCTGCGCGGCTTTGGGCGGGCTGATGATCGGCATCCTTGCCGGATACAGCCGCGCCTTCGACAATGTCGCGATGCGGGTGATGGATGGCCTGATGTCGATCCCGACGATCTTGCTGGCTATTGCGCTGATATCCCTGACCGGTCCCGGCATCGGCATCCTCATCGTCGCTATCGCCATTCCCGAGCTGCCCGGTGTCGCGCGGCTGGTTCGGTCGGTGGTTCTGAGTGTGCGTGAGCGTCCCTATGTCGAGGCAGCGATTTGCGGCGGCGCCCGCCTGCCGAAGGTGCTTTGGCGGCATATCCTGCCGAGCACCATTCCGGCCCTTATGGTCCAGGGCGCCAATGTGTGTGCCAGTGCGATCCTGACCGAAGCGGGCCTGAGCTTTTTGGGCGTCGGCGTGCCGCCCGAGATCCCAAGCTGGGGCAACATGATTGCCAGTTCGCGCCTCTATCTCGCCATCGCGCCAATGACGATCTTTGCTCCCGGCATCTGCCTTGCCGTCACGGTCCTTGCCGTCAACCTGCTCGGAGATGGCTTACGCGACCTGTTCGACCCTCGTGGGAAGCGGAGGCGCTGACATGCAGATGCATACGACGATAGGCAATGACGTCCTGCTCGAGGTCAGAGACCTCGAGACCCACTTTTACGGCGAGGAAAGCGTCACCCGCGCGCTGGGCGGCATCAGCTTCCAGGTTAAGAGGGGGGAAACGCTCGGCGTTGTCGGCGAATCCGGATGCGGCAAGAGCGTCACTGCTCTTTCCATTCTCCGCCTGCTGCCCAAGCAGAGCGCCAAGACCGTCGGCGGCGAGATCCGCTTTCATGGGCGCGACCTCCTGAAACTCTCTGAACGCGAGATGCGAGGAATCCGTGGCAACCGGATCGCCATGATCTTCCAGGAGCCGATGACCAGCCTCAACCCGGTTTACACCGTCGGTCACCAGATCGCCGAGGCAGTTCAGATCCACACCAAGGCCACCAAATCAGACGCCATGGCCAAGGCTCAAGAGTTGCTCCGTCTCGTGCGCATCTCGGATCCCGAGCGCCGGGTCAACAACTATCCCCACGAAATGTCGGGCGGCATGCGCCAGCGCGCCATGATCGCCATGGCGCTTGCCTGTTCACCGGAACTGTTGATTGCCGATGAGCCAACGACGGCGCTTGACGTCACCATCCAGGCGCAGATCCTGCGGCTGGTGGTTGAACTGAAGGAGCGCACGGGAACGGCGGTCATGTTCATCACCCATGATCTGGGCGTCGTCGCCGAGACATGCCAACGCGTGATTGTCATGTATGCCGGCCGCATCGTGGAGCAAGCGAGCGTCGTTGATCTGTTCGCGCGCCCCTCGCACCCTTACACCCAGGGCCTTATGCGCTCCGTTCCCGATCGGCGGCGCGGCCGACAGCGCCGCCTGCCGGAAATCCCTGGTATCGTGCCCACCCTGCGCGAGCCGATCGTCGGATGCAGCTTCGCGCCGCGCTGTCCGTTCGCGATAGACATTTGCCGCGAGAAGACGCCTGTCATGCTTGACGTCGGGCTGGGCCACACCGCCGCCTGCTGGCGCGCCGAAGAGGTGGTGGGCGCATGAGCGGTCCTTTGCTGAAAGTCGAGAACCTGACCAAGCATTATCCGCTCGGTGCGGGGTTCCTAAAGAAGACCATCCCGGTGGTGCGGGCGGTAGAGGATGTATCCTTCTCGGTCGAGGCTGGCGAGACGCTCTGCATCGTCGGCGAATCCGGCTGCGGCAAGTCGACGGTCGCGCGGCTCCTGATGCGGCTGACCGAACCGACGGCGGGGCGCGTGCTGATCGACGGGACCGACATTGCGGGTCTCAAGAAGCATGAGCTTCGCGCCTGGCGCCGGCGGATGCAGATGGTCTTCCAGGATCCTTACTCGTCGCTCAATCCACGCCTTACGGCTGGACAGATCATCACCGAACCCGTCGAGAACTTTGAGCGCCTCAGCCGAAAGCAGCGCAAGGCGCTTGCGGCGGAACTTCTGCGAAAAGTCGGTATGTCGCCCGAAATGATGGACAGGCTGCCGTCCGAACTGTCGGGCGGCCAGAGGCAGCGGCTCGGCATCGCGCGTGCTCTGGCCCTCAATCCCTCGCTCATCATCGCCGACGAGGCTGTCTCAGCCCTTGACGTCTCCGTGCAGGCACAGATCCTGAATCTGCTTCTGGATCTCCAACAGCAGATGGGCATCGCCTTTGTCTTCATCTCGCATGACCTTGGCGTCGTCGAGCACATCGGCCATCGCGTCGCGGTCATGTACCTGGGGCGGATCGTCGAACTCGCCTCGTGCGAGGCGCTGTTCGCCAGGCCTGTCCACCCTTACACCGAGGCGCTGATCGCGGCGGCTCCTATACCGGATCCAACGCGAGTTCGGCTGGAGGCTCCCGTCGAGGGCGAGGTGCCGAGCCCGATCAATCCACCAAGAGGGTGCGCGTTTCATCCGCGCTGCCCGCTCGCGGTCGAACGTTGCCGCATCGAAGTGCCGCCTTTGGTGCCGATGGCCGGCGGCCGCATCGTCGCCTGTCATGTGCGCGCTCCGGCCGCAGGCATTCCGGGAGAGCCCGGTGTGGCCGCCGATCGTTCGCTGACTGAGGCATAGCCACAGACCTTTCAATCGCGATCGATGAGCACTGCGGTGCGGTAATAAGAACAGTGAAAATCATGCCGATACGGCAACCAAGAATACAGAGGGATAAGCCATGCAATACCACTCAGACCAAAAGAAAATCCATCCGGCTCAGCGGGAGGATGGCTATGATGTGGTTGGTTCGACTGAAACAAATGTTGCCGACGGCTTCACGATGGTAGCGGTTGGCGACCTCATTTTGTCGCGGCCACTGACCAATGGCAATCATCAGGGTTTTGGAGACGTCGTCAAAATCCTGCGGGATGCTGATGCCACATTCGGCAACATGGAAACCCTGATCTTCGATAGCCGGTCATTCAAGGGAAGCCCGCAGGCTGAATACGGCGGTGCGTATCACGTCAGCGTGCCACAGCTTGGACCTGATCTGAAGGCAATGGGGTTCAATCTAATGAGCCGCGCAAACAATCATACACTTGATTGGGGCCTTGAGGGCATGCGCGAGACGAGCCGGGTGCTCGATGAGAGCGGTGTAGTCCATGCAGGTGCCGGCGAGAATCTCGCACAAGCCGGCGCCGCTCGCTTTTTGGAAACTCCACGGGGTCGCGTGGCACTGCTTTCGTTTTGTACAACGTTTATGCCGATGTCTCCCGCATGCGCTCCCGCCGGAGAGGCACCCGGCAGACCCGGACTCAACCCCCTTCGTTTGGCGGAAAGTATCGTGGTTCCGCCGGAGATATTTAAAAACTTAAGGCAACTGCGCGACGCATTGCCCGGTTACAAGCTCGACGATGGCGACCCAGCCAAGGTCGCGGTCGCAGGAGCGACGTTCAAGCCGGGCGTCAAGGCAGCATATAGCTACGAACCCAATCCAGGCGATGTCGCCGAAATCCTACGGAACGTTCGCCAAGGAAAGCAGTTCGCTGACTTCTGCGTGGCTACAAACCACGGTCACGAGCCGAATTGGAGCCACGAAGTAAGCCAGGAGCCGGCGGACTACGAGCAAGCCTTTGCGCATACGCTAATTGATGCCGGGGCCGATGCATATGTCGGACATGGGCCGCACCTGTTGCGAGGAATAGAAATCTACAAAGGTCGCCCGATCTTGTATAGTTTAGGAAATTTTTTCTTTGATGACCTACGAACGCCGGTCGGGGCGGATATGTTCACCGCCTACGGCAAAGACCCGCGAAGCGGCACCGATGCTGAGGTGACAGTTGACGAACAAGCGAAGGGATACCCCACGGCGGACGGCTTTGTGGGGGCGCTCTCACGGGCTGTTATCTACGAGAGCATCATAACGGTAAGCCGATTTGAGCAGAACCAGCTCGCGGAATTGCGACTGCTTCCGATCGAGCTTGGCTTCTCCAAAAGGTTTGCCAATCGCGGTATTCCGCGGCTAGCTACCGGCCAACAAGCAAGGGCTATTCTGGAGCGTATGCAGAAGCTCTCGGAGCCGTTTGGGACCAAAATAGACATTGATGTCGACGTTGGAGTGATCAGATTGAGTCCGGCCTTGCCGGGATGACGCGGCTCGGATGCGCCAAATCTAATCGTGTCGGCTCGCAAAACCGAAAGCTCGGAGGTAGGGGGTCGTTTTTCGACTTTGAAAGGAAGGCCCGGAATGTGATTCCTTCGCCGTGAAAGCCATCCCTGATTCGCTCCCGATCGATCTTGCTGCCGCCGACGCTTTAATGCCCATGAACGCGCCGCACGTGTGGGGCAGAGGCCGTTGCGGTGCGTGGCCGACCCATCGGCTGATTAAAGACCCATGTGGTTGACGCCGAACGCCTGCACGGCGACGACACCACCGTGCCGGCCTGCGGCAAGACCGATACTGCGTGTATCTCGACCTACGTCAGAGATGGTCGGTCATTTCGGGGGCATCACCGCCGGCAGCGGCCTATTTTGCCTCGCGTGATCGGTGGCAGGAATACCGAGCGCCACCTCAGACCTTCATCGCCATTCTGCAGCCGCATCGCAAAGCGTCGGCGTGGTCCGTAGCCGCCGCTGGGTAGCAAGCTCAGGGGGCAACACAAGCCTCGTGAACGACCGAGGCATGCCATGGCGATTGCGGCGCTCGATTTCCAACCCGCGTGCACATCCCGGTCTGAGCGGCGGACGAGTCCGTCGCTGTGCATCGCGCAGCGTTTTTTCCAATGCCCGAAAATAGGTAACCCCGCGCTTGAGGTTATTTCAACTGCGAGGCGCAGTAACGATCCTTATAGTCCAAATCAAGCAGTCGCTTCTAACGGAACTCGCTCAGAAGAAAGGGGGTAATTGCTCATGCACCATATGAGGATGAATTGGCTAGTCGGCGCGCATTGTATTGGAGCTTGGAAAACCATAGGAAGTCGATCGCCGCGAAAACTCACAGCGGCCCCAACCTCCCGACGCAGGGGCCGGCGCTAAACCGGCTCTCGCGTCTGCTCGGGCACGCAACCCTCATTGCCACGCACGAACTTAATGTGATGCGTGACACGACTGACCGCATGCCCGATGTAGCTAGGCCGCTTTGACCGACAGCGTGGGCTCAAATGAACGCGGGATCAACCGCGTTACCCCTACACGAAAGCGCTGCTTTCAGCCAAGGGGAGTTTGATCCCATAAAGTTCAAGGCGAAGCGCCGAGCCTGAGAAGCGGCCGCGGGCTGCGAGTTCCACACGCGCTGCGCGATTCCCAGCCGCGCTGTGTGAGGGATGCGCTGACGATTGCAACAGCCGGTGCGGGCCTGTTGCCCTGCCATTTCCCGTTGAATACCGAAGCTGCTGCCGCAGCCGCTACAGTCAAAAAGGATCGCATGATGGAAGATATCCGTGTAGTCGCCGATTTCCCTCGCAAAGTACGCGAGATGGAGAATGTCTGGATCCCGATGCCAGACGGGGTGAAGCTCGCTGCCCGGATCTGGCTGCCGGAAGATGCCGACGCAGACCCCGTACCTGCGATCCTGGAATATCTGCCCTACCGCAAACGCGACTGGACGGCTGAACGCGACGCGCTCACCCACCCCTATTTCGCTGGCCATGGCTATGCAGGTGTTCGTGTCGATATGCGCGGCTCCGGCGACAGCGAAGGCATCTGCAAGGGGGAATATCTCAAGCAGGAGCAGGACGACTGCCTGACGGTGATTGACTGGCTGACACGGCAACCCTGGTGCTCGGGCCGCGTTGGCATGATAGGCATCTCCTGGGGCGGGTTCAACGGCTTGCAGGTCGCCGCCCGCCGGCCGCCGGCACTCAAGGCGGTAATCTCGATCTGTTCCACCGATGATCGCTACAACGATGACTGCCACTATCTCGGCGGTGCGCAAATGTGCAGTAATTTGTCGTGGGGCGCGACAGCCTGGGCAGTAGCCACGGCCCCGCCTGACCCGGCGCTCGTTGGGGAGCGCTGGCGTGAGATGTGGGAGCAGCGGCTCAACGGCAACGGCGTCTGGCTGCAGGATTGGTTCGAGCACCAGCGCCGGGACGATTTCTATAAGCACGGCTCTATTTGCGAGGACTACACCGAAGTCGAGGTTCCTGTCTATGCCGTGAGCGGCTGGGCGGACACCTATCCCAACCCGGTTTTTCGCATGCTTGAGAACCTGCCAGGATCTCGCAAGGGCTTGATTGGCCCTTGGGGTCATAAGTACCCACACTTCGCCACACCAGGACCACGCATCGGCTTCCTCCAGGAATGCCTGCGCTGGTGGGACCACTATCTGAAAGACCTTGAAACCGGCATTGCAGACGAGCCAATGTTGCGCGCCTGGATGCAGGATTCCTTCTATCCCGCACCCATGTATCTCGAACGACCTGGCCGCTGGGTGGCTGAGTCCTCCTGGCCCGCACCGAGTATCGTCGAACACCGACTAGCGCTTTTACCGGGCCGTCTTGCCGAACACGATAGCAGCGACGAAGTCCTCACGATCTGTTCGCCGTCCACAGCTGGGCTGTCATCCGGCGCCTGGTGCGCCGACGGCATGGTGCCGACGCTGCCGATCGACCAGCGCATGGAAGGCGACAGCGCGTTGGTATTCGAAACTGAGCCTCTTGCGGAGGCAGTCGAAATTCTGGGCTTCCCGGAACTCGAGGTGACACTCGTCTCTGATCTGCCGGTTGCAATTCTGTCAGCTACGCTGTCGCTCGGGCTGGAAGACGGAGCAGCCGTCCTAGTCAGCTATGGTATCCTGAACTTGACCCATCGACACGACGACCTTGAACTTGTGCCGATGACGCCGGGCAGGCCGGAAGCGATCCGCATGAAATTGCGTTGCTGCGGACAGCGTTTCGAAAAAGGCCAACGAATTCGGCTCGCCATCGCTACCAGCCATTGGCCTATCGTTTTTCCCGGTCCAGAGAGGACAACTCTCTCGATACATTGTACCGGCAGCAGGCTGATTTTGCCGGTGCGGAAAAGGAATGATCTGGACGCCAAACTGGCGCCGTTCGCAGGGTCCGAAAGCGCGCAGCCGATGGCGCAGGACGTCATCATACCCGGTGAACCTTTCTATCGGCAGCTAACCACGGACCAAATCACCGGAGAAACCACGTTCCGCCTCATTAGCGACACGGGCACCGTGCTACACCCGCACACCGGAATGATCGTTTCGGCCAGGCATATCGACACATTTACCGTGCATCCCGACGATCCGAACACGGCGCGTGGCACCTGCACTCGGGAAGAGACCTACGCTCGCGGCGACTGGAAGGTTCGCCTCGCGATCTCAGCCACAGTGCACGCGCTGCGGGACGTATGGCGCATCGAGACACGCATTGTCGCACAGGGCGGCGAGGAGCTTGTCTTGGAACGCGAAGAGGTCAAGGAGTTCGCTCGCGATCTCAATTGACGTACCAAAAGTCATTCCCGCTCGGGTCGGCGCCGTAGCGCGACGACCGGGATCAGGAATGAACGTTTTTCCGGCCGGTGAAGGCCGGTCAGGGGTTCGTCGATCTCGAGGGAAATCCGGAGACCATCGCGGAAACAGCTCAAGCGTTTCGTGATGTCGTCGCTGAGGAGGGACGGTCTTGCGCGCAGGCGCATGCGTTCGAATGATAACCGCTGCGCGGCCGCTTGTCTCGCCGCCAGCTCGTCTTCAGTCGCAGCGGCCTCCGAATGCTCCAGCTGTGACTCCATCTGGTAAAGCAGCCGCGCCTGCTCGCCGAGCGGCTGCCCTAGAGCGGGATGAGATTTGTAAGAGTCGTGGGATTCCCAAATCATCGCAGTTCTGATTGAACTAAACCGCTGCCGCGGTAGCTGATGCGCCGGTCTGGCCTGAGGAGGTCCCTGTCTGAGAAGATTTGGTGTCGAGCCAACCTTCCAGACAGGAGAACCCCAGATGGCCCAGATAAGCCCTCTGCGTCAGCGGATGATTGAAGATCTGACGATCCGCAATTTGTCACCGGAGACCCAGCGATCCTACGTGCATCACGTGGCGAAGTTCAGTCGATTTTTTGGACGATCACCCGATCAATTGGGATACGAAGAGGTGCGCGCCTATCGGGCCCACTTGGTGGGCCGAAGGGTCTCGTGGGGCGCGTTGAACCAGACCGTTTGCGCCTTGCGTTTCTTCTACGGCGTGACGCTGGGTCGATCTGATCTGCCTGAGCGAATCGCTTACGCCCGGACGCCGCGCAAGTTGCCGGTCGTGCTGAGCGCCGATGAGGTGGTCGGCTTTCTGCAGGCCGGGCGATGGCTGTTTCCCCGGCGCGATGGCCGCGGCCCGATCCACCCACAGACCTTGGGGATCGCATGTCGAGCAGCCTGCGGGTTCCTGGGCGTTGAGAAGCGGGTGACGGTGCACACCCTTCGCCACAGCTTCGCCACCCACCTTTTGGAAGCCGGCACGGACATAAGGATCATTCAGGTGCTGCGGGCCATCGCAGCCTGGCGACGACGACACTGTACGCCCAGGTCTCAACGGCTGTGATCGGCCGGACCGCCAGTCCTTTTGACCAACTCCACATGGAGATCACGCCCCCGGCTGAGCCGCGCGCCATCCGCCGGATCTGGAAGTGGCGGATATATTCCACCGTCACGGGGCTGATTATCGCCGCGACCATGCCGGCCATCTCGGGCGTGTCGAGCGCCGGGTCATGGCCGCGGTGGAGGCGTGCCGGACCGCGGCCCTGGGCGGTCACGCCGAACAGTGCACCGACTGCGGCCTCGTGCGGCAAGCCTATAACTCCTGCCGCAACCGCCACTGCCCTAAATGCCAAGGCCTAGCCCGCGCCCAGTGGCTGGCCGAGCGGCAGGCTGAGCTGCTGCCGGTCCCATACTTCCACGTGGTCTTCACCGTTCCGGCCAATCGCTGAGATCTATAGCGCGACAAACCGGGAGAGAGGAGCGCGTCAATCTGGATGAGAATCTAGTGTCGCGGCGGTGG
>NZ_JBSPKY010000032.1:0-44446 GCF_053848025.1 Mesorhizobium sp. 128a
ATCGAGAAGGATCGGGTCCGGAGAGACGTTGACGACTGGTACTCGATGCAAGGTTGGTAGGCTAGTTCTCCCAGGGGCGCTTCGGCGCCCCAGATTTTTTCCGCCTAAAATCAGGCGTTCGGCGTACTCCGGCACTCGACTGGCGAGCTAGATCGAGGCGACAAACGGCCTGCACAGGCAATCCACAATCGGAACAATGACGCCAGCAGTCCAGACGTAGAAATAAGCCTGGACGAAGGCGCCAAGTGGCTCGCGCTAGGGCTGCTTTGCAGGAGAGGAGTCGGTCGGAGTGCCCATCCCTTATGAATGGCTCGTCCAAGCGTTGGGATAGTCGATGCGGGTTGTCGAGCCGGCCTAATGGAACTGTTTAGCAATGCGCTGCATTGATATTCGACTCCAACAGAGGTTTTGCCATGTCTATCATTGACAGTATCACTGGAATTTTCAGCTCGAAGGAACCGAAGAAGGCTCCCGCCAAGAGAGAAGCGCATGCTGCAAAAAAGGCCGCGTCAGACAAGGCCACGGTGACGAAGAGCACCGGATCAGGACCGGCGATGGCAGCCCATTCCAAAGACGCGGCGAGCAAGGGCAAATCTGGCCAGCCCAAGGCTGCCAGCGCCAAGAAAGCCTCCCACTGATAGAAGACAAAGTTCGGCGAATTTCAGAAGGAAATGTTGCCGAGAAAGCGATGGAAAATCGCTGCTCTTGTCGAGGCCGCCCCGCCGACCGACATCGCTGCGCCTTCACACGCCGGTCACCGCGTCCGCGTTCGAGGAGTGTTGGCTTGTCACCTTTTCGTCTGGCGGAGGCCTATCGCCGGGTCGCGGCTTCTGGCTGAAACTGACTGGCCTGACCTATCAATGACCAAGCAACCGGAACATTCTAGGGATCTCGGATGTTCGACTCCTTATGGACAACCTACTTACAGCAGAACATTTAAAAGCCGCACGGTCTCTATTGAATTGGTCTCGAGTGCGACTCGCTGCCAAGGCCAATCTCAGTGAAATGACGATCAGCGAATTTGAGAACGGGATCAGGAGACCGAGACCGTATAATGTCGCTGCCGTCCGCCGGGCGTTGGAAAGAGCGGGCATTGTTTTTACCGTCGACGGGAGCCCGTCCCTGGCTGGCTCTGAAGGACAGAATTGTGGTTGCCACACGGACAATAGAACGTGGCGCCGGCGGCAGACAAAACCGACGGGGACGTGATCTGCAGCTGCGGAAAAGGCAGCGCTGGTTTTGATTTTGCCTCTTTTGCCAACGCAAGGCTTTCCGTCACATCGCCACCCGGTACGATAAGCTTTCCCAGAAACGGGGCGGAGCACATTAGACAGATCGCACTTTGCGATTGGCGACAGCAGCGCCTCTTCGCGCCAAGCAATCGATCGCCATAACCGCGGGCCTTTAATATGTCCTGAGCCGAGGACCGCCTTGTCGGAGAAGAGGCGCATATTCTCGCGTCGATGCAAGGTCGATGCGCCTCGCACGAAGCAAAGGATAATCGGTACAGCGCCGGAACGTTTGATGACATGGCAAGTTGCCCTGTCTGGAGGAACACGCACATGAACGGTGTCATTTACCTTATCGGATTGGTGGTCGTCGTGCTCGCGGTCCTCTCGTTTCTAGGCCTCCACTGATGGTTGGCCCGACATGGGAGACTGGCATGACAGCTGAACAGAATTCTCACCCTGATTTCTCGCAGACCCAGCGGGAGGTCGGCGCTCTAGCCGACGATTTGGGGCGTAAAGCCTCGGATATCCTCGGCTCTGCAAAGGAAGACATTTCGCAGAAAGCCAAAGACGTGGCCACCGAGGGCAAGGACGCCCTGTTGGACCAGGCTCAGGCTGCGCAGTATACACTGACAGGTGCTGTTGCGGCATTCGGCGGTGCCGTTCGCGCAGCCAGCGAGCACCTTGCCAACAGCGACCAGAAAGCGGCGGCAAAATTCGCCCTCGAGGCGGCTGGCGGTCTTGAGCGGATGTCCGCCTCGCTGAAGGACAAGCCCTTCGAAGAAGTGCTGGCCGAAGTCCGCGCGTTCGGCGGCAGCAATCCGGCGGCGCTTTTCGGCGGCGCGATGGTTGCCGGTTTGGCATTGGGGCGATTCATCAAGAGCTCATCCCCCGACGCACCTCAAAATCGCCCCCAGGGTTCCGATGTGATGGCCGGGAGGGACACACTATGACCCCCGGCAGCCAGGAGGATCGCAGCTTAATGACGCTGATCGGCGACCTGTCGCAGCAGGTCGTCACTTTGGTCCAGACCGAAGGCAGGTTGCTGAGGACCGAGCTCTCGGAAAAGGCAGAAAAGGCAGGAGCGGGCGCGATCGAGGTTCTGGGCGGCGCCATCTGTCTGCTTGCAGCCCTGTTGGTTCTTCTGCAGGCCCTGGTCATCGCACTTTCGAAGACCCCTCTTGGACCAGGCTGGTCGTCACTGGTGGTCGGCATCATTGTCGCCGTCCTCGGCGTTGTCCTGTTGAAGACAGGCTCCGCCAATATGAAACCGTCCGAGTTAACGCCGGATCGTACCGCCGCGCAGCTGAAGAGCGACGCAAGGGTAATCAAGGACCAAGTCAAATGATCGAGAAAACATCCGCCGAACTTCAACGCGAGGCCGAAATCGCGCGGGCCAACGTTACCGACACGGCCGAGTCGATTCGCAACAAGATGACGCCCGGCCAGCTCATCGACGAGTTTTCGGGGCTCTTTACGAGTGGCGATAGCAGCTCGATGCTCGGCGCCCTCAAGTCCCAGGTTGGCGCCAATCCCCTTCCCGTGGCCCTCGTAGGCGTAGGCTTGATGTGGCTGATGGCAGGGCAAGGAACGCAGAAGCCGTCCGCGCCAAGTGGGTCCTCTCGTTCGAACACGTACCCTGGCTTTACGAGCGATGTCGGAACTGGCGATCATCAATCCGACGCCGAAGGGCTGACAGATGCCATGTCCGATGCCTTGTCAGGCGCCGCTGACAAGGCAAAATCGATGGTCGGAGATGCGATCGACGGCGTAAGTTCGTCCATGGCCGGAGCAGCTTCAAGTGTTTCGGACAGCGCTAGCCAATACGGTGCGAGCACCGTTGACCAGGCAAGCAAGGCAACTGCTGCTGCTGTGGACATGCTGCGCCAGGAACCGCTCGTGCTGGCAGCCTTGGGATTGGCGTTCGGCACTGCGGTCGGAGCATTGCTGCCGCGGACGGATTTCGAGGATCAACAGCTCGGGGAAACGAGCGACGCTGTCCGCGAGAGGGCCAACGGCCTGCTTCATCAAGGCGTCGAAGAGGCCAAGGATGTTGCCGCCCAAGCCTACCAGACAGTGAAAGACGAGGCAGACAAAAAGGGCTTCAGCGCCGATGCTTCGATCATCGACACGGTGTCTGACGTCGTCAAGACGACCGCCTCTAAAACTGAAAGGGCCGTCCGCAACAAGATCAAGGATGCGAGCGGTGAGGCAGATTGACGTGGGGCAGTTGCAGCGTTGATTGATCGCGATCAGGCGACGTTGCTCCAGGCCTGCCTTGCCAGATCGCATTTCGCGACACCATACCGCCAGCGATGACCTGTTGCGGCCCTGCGGCTCTGGTAGAAAAGCACCAGCCGGTTACCCTCGATGACGACCGTCGAGTGCCCGTTTTCACCCGGCTCCCCTGGATCAAGAACCGGCCCGACGGTGATGTAGGGGCCTTCGACCCGGTCGGCTAAAGCGAAAAAGACCCGCTGGCGGCTGCCCCGTGGCCCTTCGGGAAGAAAACATGTTGCGTTGAGAAGGATGCGGCCGCCCGGCAATTCAACCAACTGCGCGCCTTCGATGCCCCATTCATAGTCGGGCTGCTCACGGGAATTGTGGTGAGGCAAGTCGACATGGTCGAGTATCTTGCCTGCCCGCTTCCAAGGTCCAAACCACGAATCCGATTGGCTGCGCGCGAGATAGATGTCGGGCTGCGGTACGGTCTTGAACCGCGGCATGCCTGAATAGACGATGTAGCGCTTGCCACCGATGAGGGCCGGATGTGGATCGTAGATGCCGTCCTCATCCGTATCGGGAAGCGAATGGATGGCGGGCCCGAGCGCGGTCCATTCAAATCCGTTGTCCGAAACGACATGCTCGCAGCGCCCGCCCGACTTCATGAATTCGGTCTGGATGAACATGTGAAAGACGCCGCTGTCGAAGATCACGCCGGGAGCAGCCACACCTGAACCGAGGACCGAAAGCCCTATCGGTTCGTGCTCGGTCCACGGCCCGTCCGTACCTGGTGCGGTGGCGTGGAGGAGACTCCAGGTTTCATTTGTCACCGTCCCGCTTGATCCGAACATGTGCCAACGGTGTCCATCGAAAACGGGGCACGGATCCTTCACGTCGTCGACGTTCGTCGGCTGAAACAATGGAAAGACGTTTGTCTCGAACGTGATGGACATCAGTCCCTCGTCAACCGGTCGAACCGACTGCCGCTGCGCAGATTCGGTTCATGAGTTTCTACCGTTGGGCGACAGGGCGCAATGGGCCCGGCTACGCCCCTGCCCCGTGCGGTGTCCGAGCCGGCGGCAAGTGGGTTACGTTCACAGACGGAATTCAGGTCAAGAGCGGAACGAGTATCCCTCAGCCAAGTTAGCCCTCAGCTGACATCACATCTCGACGCCTCTATTAACATTTGTTGTACAGCCACGTCTCAATGAACTTCTTCAGATAATCAAAGGATGATCAAAATGGAAAACCCGGCCGTGGCGAAAGACCATGTTACTTCTACCTCGCCTCTGCTCTTGTGCTTCTCTCATCTGCGTTGGAATTTCGTCTACCAGCGCCCTCAACACATTCTCACCCTGGCATCAAAATCTCAGAACGTCGTTTACTTCGAGGAGCCGCTCGTCGAGACCGTCGTCCAGCCGACGATGCGAGCCAACCAGATTTCGCCATCCATCACGGTCGTGACGCCGATTCTGCCGGTCGGAGCCGGCCCGGCCGATGCCGCGAGGATGCAGCGAAAGTTCGTCGACCAGCTCGTCGCCGCGACGCCTCAGCAGCTGCTCACGCTGTGGTACTACACACCGATGGCGCTGCCGTTCAGCGAGCACGTGCTTTGCGACGTGTGTGTCTACGATTGCATGGACGAACTCTCCGCATTCAAGAACGCGCCTCCGGAACTGATGCAGATGGAGCGCAGACTTCTTGAGCGCGCCGATGTCGTCTTCACCGGCGGCCAGAGCCTTTACGAGGCCAAGCGCAGCCTTCATCGCTCGATGTTTCCGTTTCCGAGCAGCATCGACTTCACGCACTTTCACCGGGCAAGGGCGACCGGAGAGGATCCAGTCGACCAAGTCCAGATTCCTAACCCAAGAGTAGGTTATTTCGGGGTGATAGACGAAAGGCTCGACGTCGACCTGGTGGCCCAGGTCGCGCGTAACATGCCGGACGTCCATTTCGTCATGCTCGGGCCGGTCGTTAAGATCGATCGCGACAGCCTTCCCACGGCCGACAACATCCACTGGCTAGGCGGCAAGGATTATGCGGATTTGCCGAACTATCTAAGGCACTGGGATGCAGGGTGGATGCCCTTCGCGCTCAACGCCGCCACCCGCTATATCAGTCCGACAAAGACGCCCGAGTTTCTTGCCGCCGGCGTGCCCCTGGTTTCGACCGCGATCGTTGACGTGGTGCGGACCTACGGCGCGCAAGGTCTGGTCGAGATCATCGATGCAAACGACGCCGAACTGAAAATCCGATCCATGCTGGCGCGACCGCGTGACACTTTGCGGTCTCGTGTCGACGCTTACCTCATCGACATGTCGTGGGAGAAGACCTGGGTGGCGATGGCCGCACATCTCCAGCACGCTCGTTCGAGGAAGAACGTCGTCGCTTTCAGGCGGAGTGCTTAATCATGTTCGACTGGATGATCGTCGGGGCCGGATTTGCCGGGAGTGTGCTGGCGGAGCGCATTGCTTCCCAGCGAAATGAGACAGTCCTGCTGATCGACAGGCGCAGCCACATCGGCGGCAACGCTTACGATTGCTACAATGAGGATGGTATCCTGATTCATCGATATGGGCCTCACATCTTCCACACCAACGCCCAGTCGATCGTCGACTATCTCTCCCTGTTCACCGCCTGGCGGCCATACGAGCATCGCGTCCTGTCTCAGGTCGACGGAAAGCTGCTGCCAATCCCGATCAACCTCGATACGATCAACCAGCTTTACGATCTCGACTTGACGTCGCAGACGCTGGAAGCGTTTTTTGCCTCTCGGCGCGAGGCGGTCGAGGAAAACCGCACCGCTGAGGATGTCGTGGTCAGCACCGTCGGCCGCGAACTCTATGAAAAGTTTTTTCGCGGCTATACCCGAAAACAGTGGGGCGTCGACCCGTCCCAGCTCAGCAAATCGGTTACGGCGCGCGTGCCGACGCGAACCAATCGAGACGATCGGTATTTCGGCGACAGCTTCCAGCAGATGCCGGCCGGCGGATACACGCGCATGTTCCAGCGCATGGTGGACCATCCCAACATCAAGATCATGCTTCAGACGGACTATCGCGATGTCAGGGACAGCATCCCGTTTCGTCGGATGATCTATACAGGGCCGATTGATGAATATTTCGACTGGAGGCTGGGCGCGCTGCCCTACCGGTCGCTGCGGTTCCACCACGTCACCCTCGACCAGGAGCAATTTCAGCCTGTCGCTGTTGTGAACTATCCCCAGACCGAAGCCTATACGCGCATCACCGAATACAAGCATCTCACCGGCCAGCAGAGCCCGAAGACCAGCCTCACCTACGAGTATCCGACTGATATCGGCGACCCCTATTACCCGGTGCCGCGGGCCGAGAACGAAGTGCTCTACAAGCGCTACGAAGCGCTTGCGTCCGACGTACGCGACGTCTGGTTTGTCGGCCGGCTGGCGACGTACCGATATTACAATATGGATCAGGTCGTTGGTCAGGCGCTTGCGACCTTCGGGCGGATCCAGAAGCAGCTGGCTACCGCAGCGTCGACGCTGGCCGAGGCCGCCGAATGACCTCTTCGCTGGAAATGTGGGGAGGTGTTGAGTGCAGCCATGTTCGCGTCGGCTCCGCTGTGCGCGATCAGTTATCGGAAACCGGACACCAGCATCGGATCGAGGACCTTGACCGGATAGCGGAACTCGGCATCCGCACAGTACGCTATCCGGTCTTGTGGGAAACGGTTGAAGACCGGGCCGGCATTTACGACTGGAGCTGGACGGACGAGCGACTGCTTCGCCTCCGGGAATTGGGGATAGAGCCGATAGCCGGCCTTTTGCACCATGGCGGCGGACCGCCCTGGATGGACATTCTTGATCCCGATTTTCCGGGCCGCTTCACGCGCTACGCCGCGGCGGTCGCCGAGCGGTATCCATGGCTGAGGCTTTACACACCGATCAATGAGCCGCTAACCACGGCACGGCTGAGCGGGCTCTACGGCCTGTGGCATCCGTATGGATCGAGCGAGGCGGTCTGCTTCCAATTGACCGTCGCCCAATGCGTGGCGACAGCAAGGGCGATGAGAGCTATTCGCAGCCATACGCCTTCGGCATTGCTGATACAGACAGAAGATGTCGGGCGGGTTTTTTCCACCGAGCGTCTTGCATACCAGGCCGAGCATGAAAATGAACGGCGCTGGCTCGCTCTGGATTTGCTGGCCGGGCGCGTTAATCACCGGCATCCGTTCCATCACCGTCTGCTCCAAGCAGGCGTCGGGGCCTCGCACCTGTCGTCTCTTGCGGCCGAGCCCTGCTTGCCCGACACAATCGGGGTTGACTATTACCTGACGAGCGATCGGATGCTCGACGACGATGTCGAAGGGCATCAACAGGATCAGGTGGGCGGCAACGGTATCGACGCCTATGTCGACAGTGCGGCGGTCCGCTCCGTTCACCGTCACGATGCGCAACTTGGCAACAGGATCGACGAAGTCTGGCAACGCTACCGCCTACCCATTGCGGTCACTGAGCTGCACAATGGATCGACCCGAGACGAGCAGGTCCGCTGGCTTGCCGAGGGATGGGAGGCCGCACGACTTGCGAGGGCTCGCGACGTAGATGTTCGAGCGGTGACCGCCTGGTCCCTGTTCGGGGCTGTGGACTGGAACTCCCTGCTGACCGCGCAGAGCGGGTTCTACGAAAGCGGAGCGTTTGACGTTCGGTGCGGCATTGCCCGCCCCACTGCCGTTGCTCACGCAATCGCGCAACTGGCCAGGCGAGGAACCGTCGACCATCCCGTCCTTGATCGTTGCGGCTGGTGGAGAGACGAGCATGCCTGCGCAGACTGTGAAGTACGGCCACTCCTCCTTGTGGGTTTCGGCCGCACGATCTCGACCATCGAGGCGTGCTGCGCTTTCCGCAGGCTGAGGGTAGTCGCCGCGACGGCCGCCCGGGTCAAACCATTCATGGCGGATCATCACGCCTGGGCGGCGCTCCGCGTTGAACGTCAAGGTCGCAGAGATGCAGGCGCGACCACCAGGATCGTGTGCCACTATCCCGACAACACCGAGCTCGACGTGCAGTTCAACGCCAGTTCGCCAACCATCGATATGTGCAATGCATTTTTGGATCTGGTCATCGATGGGGAGCGCGGGGCGTTCGAGATGGTGCACTCTGGACCAGGCAACCAGTATCGTTTCAGCAGTATTTGCCCTGCGGCCAAGCAGCGATCGGGCCAGGCGGAGAGCTTTGTGGCGTGATCCGCTCCAAGCGTCAACTAGCCCTGGAGCCAGCGCATCGTTAGGCTGCGACCTTGCCGGAGAGCCCGCTGAATACTCTACGACGTTACGATGCGTGACGAAGCCGCGATCGAGACATTCAAGGTGCACCCCGGCTTGGCCGCCGCCCCCGGCGGCCGCCTCTATGGCTTTAGATGTGGGTCGGGGGCGGATCTGCTGTCGAACGAGGGGTAAGTCGTTTCCTCCATGAGAATGTCTTTCTTCCGCGCAAAAGCCACGAAAATGCCCCGCGCGCTCTCGGGATCCACATCACCGACCAAAGCGGCTTTGCATGCGCGGACGGCCGCTTTCTGCTCCGGACTGTTGCCACACCATTCCACTGCAAACTGGTAGGCATCAGCGACGGTATTGAGTTGGCGCGGGAAGCCTAATCCGACCCAAACGCGGACCGGCCTTTTGAAGGGTCTGGAAAGCATCGCTACCTCCCGTTTGCGCTAAACGACCAACCCGCCGTCACGGCCTTGCGCACCGGTGGCCGCCCACGGCAATGCGCTGGTCACGTCGTCATAGATTCTCGCCGATTTGGCAAAGCCGCAAAATGCCTGGCGCGCGGCGGGTAGCGGGTAGCCGCTGTCAAATGCTCTCTGGCATGCGCGCAATGCAGTGTCGTAAATTACCCCACGCCGATTTTTTGGCCATTCGTAGAGAAACTCCAGGGCATCCTCGATGCCGACTATTTCTTGTACGAGGCCACTTTCGCTACGCACCAAGACAGGGCTGTCGAATAACCGATCGTTCATAGGATCCTCCAAGTCGAACGAACAATTGAGTTTAATCGGGAGGAACAGTCCAGTGGTTCACACCCGGCAGCGATATGGGATCTGGCAATTTGACGGTCAAGGGACTGTTGCCTTCATTTTGACTGGTCCTGAACTGGATTTTGGTCGAAGGAGACGCTGACGAACTCCCTTATCTCCGAATGGTGTGCTCGACCCCAAATCGCTGCTTGGTGTGCGAGCGGCATGTCTTTCCTGTTCAACAACAAAAGATGCATTTCCGGATTATTTTTTTGCGGAACAGGCGCCTCGCTTGCGCATTTTCGCTCATCAAAATCGATCGGGAGATCGCGGATGAGACGCAGCGTTGACAGAGAGAAAATAGCTCGCGCCGACCGGGAGGCCCGCATCGTCATAGATGCCGAACGGCAGGCCCGGGATGCCAAGACGCTCCGGCTGAAGGCGCAAAGGTTGAAGATGCAGGCTGGCCTGTCAAAGCCGGCGGAATCATCCGAGCCTGCTTCGAAAAAGCTGGTCCGGCATATCAGCGAAGTCGAGTGATATGCTTGCGGCGTCAAGTCGTTGGCTGTTCATCGTTGAGAAGCGTGGCAAGAGCGGCGATGATTTGGGGCATGAAGAATGGCTTGGTGAGCATTACGCTTTGCGGGACCCCTTCTGCACCCCAATGCATCGCAGAGTCGCCGCTTATATAGACAACCGGGATGGTAGGATTCACCTTTCGGATATGGCGTGCCACCTCCCATCCTGAAGGCCCTTCCCCCAGGCGAATGTCAGACAGCAATGCCTGAATTTTTCAGGACTATCCTCGAAGGCCGCGATGGCTTCGGATCCATTCTTACTGCCTACGACCTCGAAGCCCGCCTCCTCCAAGGCCGATTCGAGGTCGAGCAGGATCATTGCCTCGTCTTCAACGACCAGAACAGCGCCACCGTCCATATGATGAACCACCCTCAAGGGAGTATAAAGCGCCAACCGGCATTTTGCTTCCCGGTGCGATCGGGGCAGTGCGTGGCGTGAGACGCCTACGACCGGAACCAGGCAGACGGCACAGAGTTCAGTTGAGTATGCCAATTTGCTCGCCGGCCATGCGCTCCGGATCTTACTCCCCTCGCTGCCGAAACGGAGGCCCGCCAATGAAACTACGCCAACATGTTCCCGCCCCAGGAACGGTGGACCTTGGGGACCTGGACTCAGTCGAGCCCCTTGGCCGCGCGTTTGGCGGCGATCGTGGCACTCCGCTGGATCGCTACTACATTGAAAATTTTCTGGGCCGGCACGCCGGAGACTTCAAGGGCCGCGTCGCTGAAATTGGCGACGATGTCTATACAAGGCGTTTCGGCGGCGACCGCGTGGTGCGGTCCGACATCATCGATTCTCCGCAAAGCGCAAATCCATGTGCCACGATCATGCTCGATCTCCAGCGTGAGGAAGACATCGAGGCAGCATGTTTCGACTGCCTGATCGTCACCCAGACGCTCCACATGACCTATGACGTCCACGGTGTAGTGTCGACGCTCCATCGTGCGTTGTCGCCCGGTGGGGTCGTCCTGGCGACTGTCCCCGGCATTACCCCGATTGATGCCCATGACGGTCCTGAAAAATGGTTCTGGGCCATGACGCAGAGCGCTGCCCGGCGCCTGTTCGAGGAACGGTTCGGTCGCGCCCGTGTCGTGACCGAACAATTTGGCAATGTACTTGCCGCTACTGCTTTCCTGCAAGGCATGGCCTTTGAGGAAATCGACCGTTCCGACCTCGACGTCGTCGACCCGCTATATCCCGTGATCACCGGGATAAGAGCCTGGAAGCCCTTCCCCGCTCCGATTGAGTAAGCGTCCAAGGCGGACCGGCTCGCTCACCTTGCCGGACTTCCCACGATGCGCGGCATCGCCGTCCGGTCAAAGGCTTTCGTGCGCGGGAGGGAACTTCCCTCGAACTACGAGATTGCGACCCAATGGGACCTTCTGTGCGCACGATCCAATTTCAGACAGACGAGATGATGGGCGCTGAACCTATCGTCACACTTGCGGTTAACGGCAGAGGCCCCTCTGGTGCTCTGAAAAAAGATCGCCGCAGGTCCGCTCGTCGCGCGGCCAGCATTTGCTCTGGTGGCGGGTTTTCGGAGAGGCTGGCGCCGCGGTCTTCGAATACAGCGTCCCATCCTGGACGGCCCGCCTGCACCCGCCCCGACGCCGTGTCCTCTCCCGGCTTGTCGCATGCTTCACGGCGCCTGCCCCTCCTCGATAGAATGTTGGCGAACGATTTCCGGGAACGCGGCACGGTCCTCTCCGTTGTCGAACAGGGAGACCACCCATGATCATAGACGCCCATCTCCACACGTCTGGCCAAGAAACCACGGCCGGCGTGCTGCACACGCTGGATGAGGCCGGCGTCGACGTGGCGTTCCTGCTGGCCCCGTTCCTGACGCCACCCTACTCGCTCGGTGACGCGGGTTCGTTGAGGGCGGGCAATCGATATCTCTCGCAGTTGCTCAAGGGCCATACGGACCGACTCCTGGGCTTTGCTGTCGTCAATCCGCTTCATGGCGATGCGGCCGAAGATCTCGAGCGTGCCGCGGAACTGCCCGGCATACGTGCTTTGAAGATGGTGCCGACCGGTTGGTACCCTTACGATGATTGTGCCCATCGCGTTTATGAGGTCGCCGCCCGGCTCGACCTGCCAATTCTGTTCCACAGCGGCATCTTCATCGACGGCCGCTCCGGTCGGTACTGCCGTCCAAGCTTCTACGAAGCCGTCAGGGATCATCCTGGCCTGCGGGTGACGCTGGCGCATCTCGGTTGGCCCTGGTGCGATGAAGCGAACGCCGTCGGTCTGATCGATCGCATCAATGGGGTCGACCCGGCTGACAGCCAGTTTCGCTTCGATATCTCTTTTGGGCCGCCACCGATCTATCGCGAGGATGTCTTTCGCAAGGCAATCGACGTCATTGGGCCGCGCTCCATCCAGTTTGGCAGCGACCGCTTCCTTCCCTGCGAGGGGAGCCATATTCGGGCGGCAATCGACGAGGTCACCGACATCTTCGACCGTCTTGAGGTGAGCGTCTCGGATCGCAGTACGATGATGAGCGATACGGCATCGGAATGGCTCCGCCTCGGCAACCTCGCCGCAGAGAGGCCCGCTTCATGACACGTGCCCCGCACATTGTCGCCAACCCTGGCGAACAGATCCACGTTCTCGAAGTCCTGGGAAATGCCATCGTCGGCGGCATGGAGAATTACGTCCGCAACCTCATCTCCTGCCTGCCAGCCAACGAATATAAAGTGTCGCTGCTATGTCCCTTTGAGAGCGCATTCACCAGCGCGCTGCGCGCCGAAGGCCGCGACGTCTTCATCGCGCCTTTGCGCGACGATCCGCCATGGCGGACAATCGAGTTTATCTGCACGCTGGTGCGACAGCATGGCGTCCAACTGCTCCACGCCCACCTGATGAACGCACACACGGCGACCGCAATCGCCGGCAAGCTGACCGGCACGCCCACCGTGGCGACGCTGCACGGCATGAGCCTGCAGCCGCAAGAAATCAGCGTCGTGCGCAACACCGGCAGCCACACGATTGTCGTGTGCCGGGAAGCATGGTCGCAGGCGATGGCCGTCGGCCTAGCACCCGATGCCGTCAGCCTGGTGCCCAATGGTGTCGATCTGTCGACATATCATCCCCGTTCGGCTGATCGCGCCGACTTTCGTCAGGCCATCAAGATCAGCCCCGATGATTTCCTGATCGGTTTTGTCGGTCGGCTCGCTTGGGAGAAGGGTCCCGACAAATTCCTTAAGGCGGCCGAGTATATCTTGCAGCGCCGGCCCGACATTCACTTCGCCATGATCGGCACTGGCGTGATGGAAACCGAGCTGACACAGGCGGCGAACCGAGCAGGCATCGGCGCGCGGTTCCATATGGCGGGCCTCTGGCCGCGGCCAAATCAAGCCTATCCGTCGCTCGACATGATGCTGCATACGTCGCGCGCCGACGCCATGCCCCTGGCGATCCTGGAGGCCATGGCGTCCGGTGTCCCGGTGGTGGCAATCGGGGTCGGGGGCGTGCCGGAAATCATCGAAACCGGAGAAACCGGAATTCTGATCGGGACAAGCGAATGGCCCGGCATCGTGTCGGAATACGCAGGCGACTGGGAAGGCGTGGGGCAGGCAGCGCTCGCCTTGATCGGTCAGCCGAAGCGGCTGAAAGACATGTCGGCCAAGAGTGTCGTCAGGGCCCAAACCTATTTTGACATTCGCCGCTCGGCCGCGGCGACCAGCCAACTTTTCCGCCAGATGCTGCGGCCAGTGCAGGAACAGGCCCGGCTTCATTCCGTGACCTGATCGTCCCCGGAGCGATCGTTCGCACGAGATAGAACGGCCGCTCATCATCGAACCGGAGGCAGGACCATGGACGCCGGAAGCATTCTCACAAAACTGGGCACGCTCTCGGCGCGGCCTTGGGCTTTTTTGATTCTGCTGACCTATGGCGCGCTGTGGGCGATTTTCGAGCGGGACAGTCTCGACTGGCATGGCGCCGCTACATTGGCCACCTGGGCAATGACGCTCTTCATCCAGCGCGCCGAGCACCGGGACACGCAGGCGATCCAGGCGAAACTGGACGAACTCATCCACGCCAACAGCGCGGCCAGGGACGAGGTGACCAGGATCGATCAGAAAGAGCCAGAGGAGATTGAGCAGCAGCGAGATGCCGAGCAGCGCGACGGGGCGTCCTGACCGCGCAGCAGCCGTTTTCATTTTTCGGTTGGCGCGGCAGGATCCAGCGTGGTTGCCACCGCGTCCGTCTTGGCTCGCGGGCGCAGGGTCATCCAGCAGGATAAAGGTCGACAAGATCGGGCAGACCGCGTTGGTGACGATGATCGGCCACTCGGTTGTGATTAGGCCGAAGGCCAGCCTAAGCGCGCCGGCCCTGCAGCCATTGCCATTGAGCTCGCGCAGCCGGATCCGAAGCGTTTGACGCGTCTGAAAAAGCACCGGCATTGCTCCTCTGGCGAAGATCGACTGATCTTCAAGATCGCGACGACAGCCGGGCCAGATCGATTGCGCGCGGTGAGTGCGCTTGTCGATTTCTGCCGAGCGACAACAGGCTAGACGATCCGATCGCTAACCGTTGTCAGTGGCGGGGCAAAAAGCCGTTCGCGGCGGTTTGCCTCGACCAGCTTCGCCCGAGGCAGTGTCGTTACTTCCGCTCTGCCATGACCTTCGCGCTGCCCGATTCGAGGGGGCGTCGCGCAGGCCAGAAATGCGGGTCGGCCTTGAAAGCGTCGCTCAAACTGATTTTATTGCCGCAAAGATTCGCCCAGTATCTGTTCGAACGTGCATTGCCTTGGGTCCTTGTCGGGGCGCCAGCGCAAGAATTTCGTTCCGTGCCGGAAGCGATCCCCGGTAACATGATCGAAACGTACTTCCGCCACGAGCTCGGGACGTACCGGCTCCCACTGTCCGCTCCTTTCCGTGCTCCAGCGGCTCGGTCCGCCCGGCGCCTTGCCGGTGAAGCCTGGCAACGCCCGCAGACCCTCCAGGCGGCGGGTCAGCTCCGTGCGATCCTGGGCGGCGATTGTCGAGGTGAAGCCGACATGGTCGAGCTTGCCATCCTCATTGTAGAGCCCCAGCAGCAATGAGCCGACGTCGCGCGAGTTGGCCAGATACCGAAATCCCCCAACCACACAGTCGGCGGTGCGCAAGCGCTTCACCTTGATCATGGCGCGCTCGCCCGGCCGGTACTGGTCGTCGATGCGTTTGGCGACCACACCATCGGTCGACCCGTGCCCTGACTGGCCAAGCCATTTGGCCGCGCTCGCAAGGCGCCGCGTGGCGCGGGACAGCACGATATCCTTGTTCCCTGCTTTGGCCACGAACAGCTCCAGTTCGCCGCGACGGGCTGAAAGAGGTTGGGAAATCAACGGTCCGTCCGCGCCTGCCAATATGTCAAAGAGGATCAGCCGCGCCGGCGTTGCCGCCGACAATTTGCGGATCCTGCTTTCGGCGGGATGCAACCGCATCTGCAATGCGTCGAACGAAAGTGCCCCATCCACCTCGATGACGATCTCGCCGTCGACGACGAACGCCCTTGCCTCAAGGTCGCGCAACATTTGGACGACTTCCGGAAAATATCGGCCCAGCGGCTTGCCTGATTTGGCCCTGAGGTCCACCGCGTCTCCAGCCTTGAATGCCAGGCATCGAAACCCGTCCCATTTGGGTTCATACTGCCAGTGGCCGGCGTCATCAGGAAGGGCATCGGCCGACTTTGCCTCCATCGGCTCGGTATCCAATGGCAGCGCATAGGGTCCTTGTTTCAGCGACGTCATGCGGTGATCCTTGCCGCCGCGCCTATCCGCTTGATGGCGCTGGCGACGGAGCGTTCGCCATCGTCATAATCCGCCCAGGCCGCTGTCTTCTTCAGGAGGCCCGGTACCGTGCGGATGGTGTATTTCCGCGGATCGAGGTCTGCCCTCACCTGCCCCCATGTCAGCGGCATGGAAACGGTGGCGCCTTCCCTTGCGCGCGGCGACAGCGGAGCGACCGCGGTCGCCATGCGGTCGTTCCGCAGGTAGTCGAGGAAAATACGCGACGTCCTCAGTTTCTTGGCCATGTTGATGAGGTAGAGCTCGGGACTGTCGGCCGCCATCTGCTGGCACACCGCCCTGGCGAAGACCTTGGCTTCGGCCCAGGTCGTCTTGCTGCGATGACCCGCTAGCGGCGTCACGACATGCAGGCCCTTCCCGCCCGTTGTCTTGCAGAAGCTCATCAGGCCCAGTCTTTCGAGGCGATCGCGCATTTCCTTGGCTGCAGCGACCACTCGTGAAAAGTCGACCTCAGGACCGGGGTCGAGGTCGAAGACCAGCCTGCCGGGGATTTCGGGATGGCCCGGCCGGCAATTCCACGGATGCAGTTCGAGGCCGCCGATCTGGGCGATGGCGGCCAGACCCTCGACACGGTCGATCTGCAGATACGGTTTGTGGTCACCGAAAACCTTGACGAGTTCAAGGAGGTTCGACGTTCCGGGCATTGCATGGCGCTGGAAGAACTGCTCGCCGGCATACCCGTCGGGCGCCCGCACGAGCGAACATGGGCGGCCCTTGATATGGTTGATCATCCAGGGGCCAACGGCCTCGAAGTATTCGCCGAGGTCAAGCTTGGTTACGGGATGCCCACCATCGCCGGCGTCCGGCCACAGCGGCTTGTCGGGTTTCGAGATGATGACCCCCATCACGACCGGGCTCTTTCCGGTGCGGGTCGTCGCCCTGGCCGGCTGAGCGATCTGCGTCCGCCCGGGATCGGCGGGGCGCTCGGCCTCGACGTCGCTGGCAGGCTTGTCTTCGCGCAGGCCCTTAAACGCTGCCTGACGGACATTGCCGCTGCCAGTCCAGCCGGCGAATTCGATTTCGGCTACGAGTTCCGGCTTCGTCCAGAAAATCGTGGAATCCTTTTTAGGCGCGCCATCGCCCGTGAATGGCGATGTTGCCGCCTTCACGGCCTTAAGCCTGGGCAGGAGCTGCTTGACCTTCGCCTCGCTGTAGCCGGTGCCGACGCGGCCAATATAGGCAAAGTGCTCCCCTCGGTTCACGCCAACCAGCAGTGACCGGAACTTGCCGTTGGTGGTCGACCAGCCGCCGATGACCACCTCGTGCCCGGCACGGCATTTTGACTTTGCCCAGCTGTTGGAGCGTCCGGACGTATAAGCCGCATCCTCTTTCTTGGAGATGATGCCTTCGAGCGACAGGCGGCATGCGGATCGCAGCACCGCGTCGCCGCCATTGGTGAAATGCTCGACATAGCGGATCAGATTTACCTCGCCGCGATCGGCTTCGCCCAGGATGCCGCTCAATTGCGCCTTGCGCGCTGTCAGCGGCTGTTTGCGCAGATCGACGCCGTTTGCAAACAGGAGGTCAAAGGCGAAGAAGATCAGATCCTTGGTTCTGCGCTCCGACAAGGCAGCCTGCAGGGCGGCGAAATCGGGCGCTCCGTTCTCGCCAAGTGCAACGATCTCGCCGTCGATGATGAGATTGGGGAGGCTGGCCGCCTCTTTTGCAATGGCGCCGAATTTTCCGGTCCAGTCGAGCCCTTTTCGGGTTCTCAGCGTTACGACGCCATCGTCGACGCGAAGCTGGACCCGATAGCCGTCGAACTTGATCTCATGGACCCAGTTCGACCCCGCCGGCGGGCGAGAGAGCGTTTCGCACAGCTGCGGCTCGATGAATTCGGGCATTTTCGCGCCGGAGGTTCGAGGGATCTTCGCCCTGCCTGCTGTCGGTTTTATGGATCTCGTCGCACGCGCTTTGGCGGCAACGCCTCGACTGCTGTCCCAGACGGCGTCGGCCTCCGCTCCGGTGCCTCGCAGCATAAAGGGCTTGGGCGCGGCCCCCGTGCCCGCCGCGATCCTGTCCATGCTTCGGCCGGAGGCCACAGACCGATCTTGCGCGAGCACGGCGTCGCCATTGCCAACGGTGGCGTATTTGTCACGGTGTTTGATCAGCAGCCAATTGGTCCGCTTGCCGCCATTGCGGTCGTGCTTCATGCGCACCAGGACGAAACTTCCATGCAGGCGTTTGCCGTCAAGCGTGAATTTGAGGTCGCCTTTCTCAAGGGCTTGCTCGGGAGACATCGTGCCCTCCGGCTCCCAATAGCCGCGGTCCCAGAGCTGCACGGTGCCGCCGCCGTACTGGCCTTTCGGGATCGTGCCCTCGAAGTCTCCATAGTCGAGCGGGTGGTCCTCGACTTCGACCGCGAGGCGCTTGTCGTGTGGGTCAAGCGACGGGCCCTTGGTGACGGCCCACGACTTGAAGACGCCACCCAGTTCTAAACGAAGATCATAGTGCAACCGGGTCGCCGCATGTTTCTGAATGACAAATCGCAGCCGGTTCGACTTCAGGATGGAGCGTTCGCCGCTGGGCTCCTTTGTCTTGGTGAAATCCCGTTTGGCCCGATAGGTGGAAAGCTTGGCCTTTTTCATGGAAGAGCCCCGACTGATGACGCCATGCGCAAGTCAACGTTCTCAGTGAGATTTCGTTCGGCAGGCGTTGAAGATGTCGACCAAGGCCAAAATTGACACACCTCTACCGCCAGCCTCCAAGCCCTCTTCGAAGGCCGTCGCTCTCAGCACTCAATTCTCATTTTTCGTCTTTGTAGGACTTCGCGGCTTCGTCGATTTTGCGCCAGTCGTTGCCATGGCGCCGTACCAGCTCTCTCGCTTGGGTTGGGGAAACATCGTGTGTATCGACCACATGCTTCACCTCGGCGTCCTCGCCCTTCAGCGGCTTGCTGCGGGGCTTTCTTGGCGCTTTGCTTCCTCCAAACTCACCCGATCCGGGCATATGGGATCCTCCTGCAAGTCAACGCTGAGTAACCGGCGAGAGGCTGGAAAGTTTCATCAATGGGACGGCTTGCAGCGCTTTCGTCCCTGCTTGCTCAGGCGAGTTAACCTATACCGGGGCGAGCGTTTTTGGCGCCAATGGCCGAACAGGTGCTATCTAAAACTGACGACATCGCCAGCAGTCGGTCTTTCGTGCGATCTCCGCCATCGATGGGATCCCCACTCTGCGTCGAGCACGGCCGTCGGCGATCGCGGGGTCTTTGGAGCAGGTCCATCTGTCACTTGAGTCTAAGCCCAGAGGCTGGCCGCATTCGGCCATGATGGAACCCTTTTCACTCCAGCGCATTGAGTGCGCTCCACGGTGGGGGAAGCAATGGGGGCTACCGCACATCAACCGGGGCAGTTGCGCCTGGAACTTCTGGCGGCGCTGGGCGATCGTATCCGGGAGATCGAAGATCCTGCGGAGTTGGCTTATGCCGCCGCCGAATTGCTGGGACGCCACCTCGACGTCAGCCGTGCCGGCTATGGGATGATCAACCTCGAAGCGGAAACCATCTCGATCGATCGGGACTGGAATGCCCCTGGCATCAAAAGCCTGGCCGGAACGCTGCAGTTTCGGGACTACGGATCGTATATCGAAGACCTGAAACGCGGCGAGGTCGTCATCTTTGAGGATGCCCAGACTGATCCGCGGACCCGCGATCGCGCTTGGGCTCTCCAAGCGATAAACGCTCGCTCTGTCATCAATATGCCGATTTCCGAGCATGGCGAGGTGGTCGCCCTGCTTTACCTGAACAACGCCGCTCCCAGGCATTGGACCGAGGACGAAATAGCCCTCATTTTTGAGGTGGCCGAGCGCACACGCACCGCGACAGAGCGGCTGCGGGCGGAGCGAGCGCTGCGGGAGAGTTCGCAACGACTGGTGTTTCTGGATAGTCTGGGCAAAGAAATCGCGCTCGCGAAAGATGCCGATGCTGTGATGGCGATCACGACCAGGCGGCTCGGGGAGCACCTTGGGGTTGCCATCTGTGCCTATGCCGACATGGAGGGCGATCAAGACCATTTTACGATCCGGGGCGACTGGACTGCGCCAGGGTCGCGGAGCATCGTCGGGTACTACAGCCTTGCAGATTTCGGCAAGCTCGCGGTCAACAATCTCGGTGCGAACAGACCGCTCATCATCAACAACAACCTGTTGGAGATTGACCCGGCAGAAGCCAAGACGTTCCAGGATATCGGGATAACGGCCACGATCTGCATGCCGTTGGTCAAGCAGGGGCGGCTCGCTGCCTTGATGGCGATTCATGACAAGGAACCGCGTGTCTGGTCCGACCGCGAACTGGCTCTGCTGACGGAGGTAACTGAACGCTCATGGGCCCATATTGAACGGGTCCGTTCCGAAGAGGCTGCCAGGATATCGGAGGAGCGGCTGAGGCTTGCGACAGACGCGGCCGCAATCGGTATCTGGGATTACGATCCCGTGTCTGGCACGCTACGCTGGGACGACCGATGCAAGGCGCTTTTCGGCTTGCCGCCGGAGGCGAGTGTTTCCTACGAAGAGACCTTTCTGGCCGGCCTTCATCCGGAAGACCGCGAGCGCGCTGACAATGCCGTACGCCAGGCGCTTAAGCCGGGAGGCGCGTCGCGTTATGATATCGAATATCGCACGATCGGACTGCAGGACGCAAAGGAGCGATGGATTGCTGCCACCGGCGATGCGCTCTTTGACAATGGACGCGCGGTTCGCTTTGTCGGCACGGTAATCGACATAACGTCACGGAAGCGCGTTCAACGCCAGCTTCAGGTCATAAACGCCACAGCGGCCACCGTCGCGGCCGAACTGGACGTAGGCGTTATCGTCCAGACCGTGACGGATGTGGGGGTCGAACTCACAGGAGCGCAGTTCGGCGCATTCTTCTACAATGTCATGGATGAAAGCAGCGACAGCTACATGCTCTACGCGCTATCTGGCGCACCGAGATCGGCCTTCGAGAATTTTCCGATGCCGCGCAACACGGCGGTCTTCGAGCCGACGTTCCGCGGCACAGGCGTCGTCCGTTCCGACGATATCCTGCAGGATCCACGATATGGAAAAAATACCCCAAGGAAGGGAATGCCTGAGGGCCACCTTCCCGTGCGGTCCTATCTGGCCGTACCGGTCACCTCCCGCTCGGGCGAAGTGTTGGGCGGGCTCTTCTTCGGACATTCCGACACCGGCGTGTTCGGTGCCGAACACGAGGCCGCCATTCTCGGTCTGGCCGGGCATGCGGCCACGGCAATCGACAATTCCCGCCTCTTCAAGGCTCTGCAGACCCTCAGTTCGACGCTTGAACAGCGGGTCGTTGAAGCCGTTGCCGAGCGGGCTAAGGCGGAAGAACACCTACGCCAGTCCCAGAAGATGGAAGCGGTCGGTCAGCTTACGGGCGGAATTGCCCATGACTTCAACAATATGCTTGCCGTCATCATCGGCGGCTTGAACCTGGTGCAGCGCAAGCTCAGGAGCGGCGACACAAACGTCAACATGTTCGTCGAAGGAGCCATTGAGGGGGCGCAGCGTGCGGCCGAACTGACCAAGCGCCTCCTCGCCTTTTCTCGTCAGCAACCTCTCGCCCCCAAGATTATGAACCCGAACCGGCTGGTCTCGGAAATGAGTGAATTGCTGGGTCGCACGCTCGGCGAAACCATACAGATCGAGACTGTCCTTGCTGCTGGCCTCTGGCAGGTCGAAGTTGACGCCGGACAATTGGAGAGCACCTTGCTCAACCTTTGCGTCAACGCCCGCGATGCCATGCCGGCTGGGGGCAAATTGACGATCGAGACGTCCAATGCTCATGTTGATGAGCGGTTCGCGAGGGAAAATGGCATCCCTGCCGGATACTATGTCCTCTTGTCGGTCACCGACACGGGTATCGGTATGTCCAAAGAAGTCATCGCAAGAGCTTTTGATCCGTTCTTCACTACCAAGTCCGTCGGCAAGGGCACCGGTCTTGGGTTAAGCCAAGTCTACGGCTTCGTTCGTCAGTCCGGCGGCAGCGTCAGGATTTATTCCGAACAAGGTGTGGGGACCACGCTGAAAATCTATTTGCCCCGCTCGCATAAAAGCGAGCCCGAACTTCAAGCCGCAATACCAGCTAGTGAAAACACAGGCAGCGCCGCCGAAATCATCATGGTCGTTGAAGATGAGGACCGCGTCAGGTCGATGGCAGTCGAGGCGCTTCGAAACCTTGGGTATTCCGTTCTTGAAATGCGCGGCCCGCAGGAAGCTTTGGCGGCGCTGGAAGGCGGCACGGTGCCATCCCTTCTTTTTACCGACGTGGTGATGCCGGAAATGTCTGGACGCGAACTGGCAGATAAGGTGAAGGTGGTCCAACCATCGCTTAAAGTACTCTACACCACGGGGTACACGCGCAGTGCGATCGTCCACAATGGAACCCTTGATTTTGGAACGGAACTTCTGACCAAGCCCTACACCATCGACGAACTGGCCGAAAAAATCCGCAAGGTTTTAGATAAATAGAAAATCGGAAAACCTGCAAGGGCAGCTTTATGGGCCTCGGTAGTCGATTATGCCCGATGCGAGGCGTGACGAGGCCATCATCCTTGAAGTGGAAGGTGTTGACCAGACGCTCGAGATTGTTGCTCGAGGCCAACGCTAACCGGTGACCTTCTCGACCATGTGCTTCCCCCTTACGACCGGCATCACACTTGCCTTGCCCCCGCCTTGTCGACCAACGCTAGGGGAAGCACCGCCGGCCCGTTGAGGACTGTGCCATCCAGAGCAAAATGTGAGCCATGGCATGAGCAATCCCAGCACTGCTCGGTAGAATTCCAGGCGACTTCGCATCCCGAGTGGGTGCAGGTGGCCGAATGAAGATGGAGCTTTCCGTGGAGATCGCGACAGGCGGCAATCTTGCGAACGCCGTCGCGAAGGATCCCGCCTTGGCCCGGTTCAAGCTCACCCGTTGACTTCACATCGCCGGATAGTCCGTAGCCGGCGAGATTTTTGACAGCCGACAGATTTTCCCGAACATAATTGATCACACCCGAGGGCGTCTTTCGCGATGGCTCATAAACCGCTGCCCACGGGTTTGGCTTATCGGAAATCAGATCCTTCAGGAGCAGGCCGGAAAGCGCGCCATGCGTCATGCCCTGTCCGGAGTCGCCGGTGACCACATAGAGAGACCTGCTGCCGGGGTTGAGGCCGATGAAGGCGCAATAATCGATCGTGTCGAGAACCTGCCCGGACCAGCGGGCCACCTCTTTGCCTAGGGTTGGAACGAGGGAACGTATCCATGCCTCAATCGCCTCAAAGCGGATGTCGCCATCATCGGCTTCGCCGGATTTGTGATCGGCGCCACCGGCGATAAGATAATCTACGGAGCCCGGACCTGGATTCATCCGTACGTAATGATAGGGGTCGCCGGTGTCCCAGAACAGCGCATCCGGGAGATGGCCGCGCGGCAGGGTCAATGCCATCGCATAAGTGCGATAGGGGGACATTTTGGTGTGAAGTTGCAAGCCAGCGTTGATTGGCGAATTCGTGGCGACCACCGCCGATGCCGCTTCGATCACACCGCCATTCTCCGTCGAGACCCGCACGCCGCCCTCCCGCAATTCCTCGACGGAGATCACGGGGCTGTTGGCAAACATGCGGCCGCCTTTGTCGCGGATCGCCGTGGCTAGGCCACGGAGATAGCGAAGCGGGTGGAAGGTGGCCTGGTTGGGATAACGGAGTACAGGCGCCGTTTCGAAACCCTTCAGAGGCACGCCCGTCACCAACTCGGCAGCCGCTCTCACCTTTCGCGCCGCATCGAATTCCTGCTTGCGCTGATCCCGGGCTTCTTTCGGCCCGAGCCCCATCGCGGGAAAAAGAAAGGCATCCAGCCGTCGAAAATTGCAATCGATCGCCAGCTCTTCGACATTCTGCTGGATGCGCGCGACGGCAGCTTCCTGGCTTTCCTGGAAAAGCCCAGCGGTCTCTTCGCCACGCAGGTTGATCAGCGCGCTCAGGCCGTCATCGCAAATCGGCGCCAGATGCGCTGTCGTCCGCGATGTCATACCGCCGGCGATCGGACCGCGATCGATAACGATCACCTTCTGCCCAATACTGGCAAGCTCGTACGCGACCGACAGCCCGGCGATCCCGGATCCAATAATCACAGTATCGCAGCTCTGTTTTCCCAAGAATTTCGGCGCATCAGGATAGACGTCGATCTTCATCCAGAGCGATCGGGTTTGTTCACCACGCGCGTTCATCTAAAAACCTTAGCCAGCGGCCTTCGCGTTGACCTTTCGCTCAGCTATCCCGGTCAGCTTCTTGTCGGTTGCTTTTTCCTCATTGAGTGTCGTGGTGAGAAGCCGGGCGACGGCCTCCTTTCCGCTCTCCTGCGCCCAGGCGATAAGAGTTCCGTAGCGAGTGATTTCATAATGTTCGACGGCCTGCGCCGCGGTGATCAAGGCGGCGTCGAGCACCTTCTTCTCGGCAACCTCGCCGGCGATCTCGTTGGCTTCCTTGATGATGCCATCGATCGCCGGGCAGGTCGTTCCCTTCGGCTTTTCGCCGATCAACTCGAAGGCCTGCTCAAGACGTTGGACGTGTTTTTCCGTCTCATCGAGGTGCGCTTTGAAAGCCGCCGTCAGATCTCGGTTGGTTGCCTTTTCGACCATGTCGGGGAGCGCCTTCAGGATTTGCTGCTCCGCATAATAGATGTCCTGCAGAACGTGCAGGAACAAATCGTCCATAGTCTTGATGTCCTTCGTAAACAGGCCCATGGCGCGCTCCCCAATTGGATTGCTGAAAGATCTGAGCAGAACGCGTAGCGTGACCGTCCGTTCCGGCCGCCGGCGGCTTGATGACTGCCCAGCTTGACCGCCGCTGGACTGCCCACGCCACAGGAACGAATGTCGTCTTCTTTCGTTGCGGCTTGTCGCGCCGATGTCCGGCTCGCCTTATCGAGGGAAGTCTCCGCGCGCAGGCGCGAGATTGTAAAGGCAATGACCACCATGCGTGGCTGCCAGCGGTGTGGCCCAGCAGCATTTCGCAAATCCGCCCATGACTGGCGGCGCCCGTATGTCTGCTTATAAAGCGACATGAAAACGACAGCGACGTATGATTCGGCGGCAGGGACTTTCACGCTCGTGAAAGACCAATGGCGAGGGACGTTCCCGATTGCCGATCTGCCAGAATGGATCGCCTTCTATCGCCAGCAACAGCTGAGGTACCCGGATCATGCAGCATCGTATGCAAGCGACGTAGAAGCGCTCGAAGCCCTTGCCGCCAATCTCCGCGAGTTTGGCAGTCAGGAACAAGCAGGGGCCGCCGAAGTTGAGAGCGGATGAAAAGCTATGTGGTTGAAGAGATGGCCGGCGATGCACCGGTTTGGCAATGCACTGTCATAGCCAACTCGCCGTGGGAGGCCGCGACAGTCGGGGCCAAGAGGGAAGTCAAGGCTCGCCGTGACGAAGCGCAATGGGTGCGCGTCACCGACGAGAAAAATCGTACAGTGTCTAAGTACGCGTTCAGGTGAACCCAGTGGATACTGACCGGCGTTCACCATGCCCGTTGCCGGCTGGCGGCGCCGGCGTAGCGGGGCTGGCCGGTGGTCGTCAATTTGCGCCGGCACCTTGAGAAGAAGAGATGCGAGCGGTCGGCTCTAACAGGCGGTGAAAGCCATTCAGCCAAGCCGTCTTGTAAAATCCATCAGCCTTGGGTGATCGAGTGAAACCGATCAAGCTCACCGACGGCGTAGCGCAGACTGCGCGGGAGCGCGCGACCAACGGGACACATATGCGAACAGGGCGCAAGAAAGAAGCGGGCCGGGCCTTCGCGAAGGGAGCCGTCGCACTATTTCTGTTTCGAGCGTCGTGGTGACGTCGAACGCTTTTTTGTGAAGGCACAACCAATGGCCAAAAAACCGAACCACGAGATCCTTCCGGCCGTCAGGGGGGTTACGATCGATCTAGACAACAAGGACAGCCCAAGCGCTTGTCTTGTTGGCCTGCTAACCGAGGACGGCACCAAATCCTTTGTGCTCAGCCGGCAAGGCGCCAATACGCTGATGGTGGCGCTGCACACCTTCCTCGATCGCGTCGACGGCGGTGTGTCGAGAACGCCCACCAAGCGCGCGCACTAAACGCCGAGTTGGGCCCTGAAATTCTGCACGAGTCCGTCAATCTCGGATACGTTTTGTGCATGGCGTCGGCCGCGCGGAGGAAGTCGCTTCGAATCTGGTCCAGGTGTTCTTCTAAGCGCATCAACTGGGGACGATTGGGCCGGACGAACGATGAGGAAGCCACATTCGCGATGAACTGACCTTCGCGCAGGTTGGCTCGGTGGCTTGAGGCCTGCAAGCCGTTTTGTTAGCAACTGAACCGCAACGGAGTCATTCAGCGGGGGTCAGGCCCTTAAGGACATAGTTTTCGCGTGCGACCTGGCCATGACGTATTACCCGCTTTACTGACCCAACCATCGTCGCATCGACCCCGACGAGCTCTCTGTTCCATCGCTCAAGATCAGCCGCTGTCCGAGCCGGATCGACCCTTCCTTTCAGAGCCTCCCCCGCGATCGCGCAAAATTCAAATTGATGGGCACCTGGAAGAACTCCCGAAAGCCGCCCTTTGAGAGTTACTTGGTCCTCTTCGATAGAGGTCCCACTCGCCCTCTCGGCGCCGCGCGCAACGGACTGGCTTCCTAGTTGGTATTCATTCTCTCCAGCCACCATCCGCAAAGTCGCTCCGTGCTGGCGCATTAGCTCGAAGAACAAACGCATGGTCGCTAATATCCGTTGGTCCGCTTCTACAACCGTGGCTTGGAAGCGCTCCTCGTCCGCCTGCCCCAAAACGTCAAGTAGCTTGGAAGCTTCCTCGACAGCGTCTTTGAGATTGGTGTCCGATAACCGATCGTGATCCCGAACTTCTTCCAAGAGGAATCCGAACGAGCCCGTTACGACGTTTGTAATATGCATCGCAGCTGCGGCCTTGTTCACAACAGCGCCTTTCCCACCTAGGCCCGAGGTGTTTTTAGCAAGGACTCTTGCGACGAGGTCTTGAAAGGTCGCAACAGCGCCTGCGCCGAACTCTGCCTCAACGCGCCTGGATCCAGAGACCGGGTCGCCGCCAAAAAGCAATGCCACCGACGCGTGTGTCTCTGCCAGCACTTTACCTTCCGCAGCTATCTCAGCGTCAAGTTCTTGGAGCGGCGATTCCAGCCTAAGCCGTGTCAGCACATCGGCTTCCGTAGTGCGATCTAGCAAGGCGGCAACGGCCGCTCGATCGGCCTTAGAGTGGTCTCGTGTGCCGGCCAGCCCTTGCAAGGGGCGTTTTCTCAGCCTCCTCGCTCGTGCTTCGTCAGTATCAACTGGTGTCGAGGTCTTAAGTTCGCGCGAATCCACCTGTATCCCCCGCCAATCTCTGCATCACCAATGCATTCAGCCTCGGCCCCCGTGACGAGGTGCTTTTGGGCTCCCTCCAAAGGTGGAAAAATCTAACCGCTCGCTTGCTCATTCCGGGCACAATCGCATCGACCAAGACGCGGTCCAGGCTCGACACCGCCTCGTCGTTCTCAGAGCGCTTGATGCCGACCCGGCTGGCGTCTGCAATGACCTTGTGGGTAAGCTCGTCCACCGAAACGCGATCAGCCGTGGCCATCTCGGGGATGTTGTTTGGGATCCACTTGTCCAGGAAATTGACGCAGCGTGTGCTCATGGAGGCTTAAGCTCAGTCGCGAAACTAGGTTCCTGTAGCCTTTTGATTTAGGTGGTTCACACATGTGATTGCCGGCGCTGAAGACGAGCATACGGTCGCCAGGTCGTCCGCACCCAATCGAGGCAAACGGACGCTTGGGAGCGGGCACCAAGCTTTCGCCCTAGCGGGAGAGAAGCCACGTCAGCCTCCCACTGAGGTGGCATTAGGAGATGCGGCAAAGCGCGGTTGCCGCCATCTGGGCGTCGATCTGGATTGCAGCTTCAGTTTTTGCCAGTCATTCAGGCGCCCGCTCGGCGGACTCCAAAGACGAGGTGTCGATCTCCGCTTCCATCGTGTCGCGGACGGGCTTCAGTGCGCCGCCGATGGGCTCACCATCGAACCCCTGCAGCCAAGCGTCAGCGAACTCCTGCCAGTATTCAGGCACCGTGCGCTCCTTGCCGTCCTTGTTCGCCTGAACGCCATACATCCAGGCATAGGTGACGCGCTCCTGGTCCTTCTTGGCAACGGCCATTATTCTTCCTCCCCGAAATCCTGCAACGAAGCGTGGCGCAAATCCTCCTCGCCGCGCAAGTGCTTTACGCGCCCGATGCCCCCCGCTTTATCCAATGAGTCGCCGGTCTCTTCATGCCCTTGGAAGCGGGGCGTGGTCTTGGACGAGCAGCCATAGCCGCTCAGCCGCCTACAAGGATGTGAACCGGCTGATCAAATCATCTTCATGGAAAAGCACAGCCTGTCGCGGGAAGCGGCCGAAGTCCTGCTGCGAAGCAACGGGCCATCACGGTCTCGTTGCGACCACGCGGTAGCTGCTTATGTCCAATTTCAACGCCTGCGGCAGGCGAGGCTAAACTACCCGCGCCGTTATCGATGGAAGCCCATACCTGAGGGCGGTTCCTGGCGGCTCCGGCAAAATCCCTACCGTCTGCGCTGGCGGCTCCGGCACCCCCCTACCCAAGGCCTGTGTCGCTAACGTGGATTCCCGAAATGCTTTTGGCTCGGAACAAATCTTCCTGTGGCGAAGTTGATTTTGAAGTGGCGGAGACTTCCATGCCGAAATACGAGATCGACGAAATGAGAGACGGCGAGTCTGTCTCGCATCATACCAGCGAGGGGGAAACGCCCTCTCTAGCATTGGGGAACGTCGTTGCCGGACCGTTTGTGGTCAGAACGACAGAGCAACATTGGTTCCGGGTCGTCGACGAGGCGCAGTCCCGCGTCTTCCACTACGCGACGATAGCCGAAATGGCACCGCCGCCGAGGATCAAATCCTAAAGCGACCCTCATTTGGTGTTGCGCGCAATGCGCATGAGTATAACTTAGCGAAGTCGCCTCGATCCAGCACGGCACGAGGCGCTTGGAAGCGGTCACCATGCTTTCGCCCGTCCTGGGAGAGAAAGCACGTGAACAAGCCCGCATCTGTTTCAGCCAATGCCTATGACTTCCTGACGATCACCAATGTGGTGCGGGAAATGCGCGATATGTATCCGGCCAGCTTGGCTCCAAAATTGGTGGCTGAAGTCTTCAACGACCTGCATCCCGGCCAAATCTGCCCAGCCGATCTGATCGACGCCGTGCTGAAGGCAGCGGAACGCCAAAGCCATCGGGACAAGCTGGACAGTGCTCAATGATACTTGAACGGGGGAGGCCTCTCAGGCCTTTTTCATGATCCGAGCCTCTCGCGCGATCGAGGCATAGTTGTAGCCGACCAGGGAAATTATGTCTCGTACTTGGGCCTCGGTGATCCCCAGCTCGCGCGCATATTTCCGAACGATTTCGGCTTTTGGATCCAATGGTTTGGGCTCGTCGGTCATCAGCGTTTCCGATCTTTCGGAACACTCAAGACCCCCTTAAGTTCCCTTTTTGCGCGAAAAGGCCGATTGCGGCAGCATGCGATTGACCATGTCGACGAGGTCAGGGGTGCCGCCAGGTTTCTTGACCACCGTGCCCTGCAGGAAGACCTCGTCGATCTCGTCGGTAAGTAATGCAGTGTGGACGATGAATGGTACGCCGTGTACCGCGAGCTTTGTAGCGACCTCCGTACATTCGCCGTCGGTGAGGCGCACGTCGAGCACGGCGATGTCGGGGCAATAGTCGGAGAGGAACTCGGAAGCCTCTTTGCAAGACGTCGCAATGAAGATTGCAAACCCAGCTTCGACCAGCTCGAACTCCAGATCCAGGGCGATCATTGGTTCGTCTTCGACGATCAGAACGACGGGCCTTTTCATGGAAAAGACGGGCCTCCCCGATACCTGCTGCGTCAGCGCCTAGGGACTGACGGCGCTCCTGTCAAACACATATGAGATAGGGACGCATTGCACTTTCAGGCAAGTGTCTTCGCGCCCTGCCGACTGCTATTTTAGCACCTGGTTATATGTTCATTGCCCGGGGGGCACTTGAAGCGGTATCGCGTTGAAGAGATTGAATTCGATGAGGTCGTCTCGACACAGACGATCGAAGCCAACACGCCGTTCGAAGCAGCGGCTCGCGCCAGTCGCCGAACGGTCACCTTGCGAAGGGGAGAGGCAGCCTGGATCAGGTGACGCAAAACTGAGCTACCCCAAGGCCGCGACAGTCGCCGACCTACCGAATATGAGTATCACGGGCTTGGGAAGCGGGCACTCTAATGCGAAAGCTTCATTTTGCGCGTGGACTTCAGAAGCGTGTGCGCAGCTGGCGACAGTAATGCCTGGAAAGCGAGCCTCTGTTCCCTCAATCGGAAGGTCTTCGCCTCTCTTGAAATACGCTCGGCATCCATGATGTGCCGGGACTCCCGATCGGCCCGGTCAAGTCTATCCTTGTCGAAAAAACGCCGCTTCAATTGCTTCGGTTTTCCACCGAGGATGGCGACAATCAATTCCGGGTCGGCGCCGTTCGAGCCAGTTATGGCGCCCACCAGATCCTCAACAGCGTAAACCCATCTATGTTCAGGCAAGCCCTCGCTCACCATCTGTCGAAAACAATCCTTTATTATTGAAAACTCGAAGGCGGAAATTTGGTCGTCCATTCGCTGAGCCATCGAAAGCTCCCGTTTTGGGGCGGGAGCACAATGGAACTCTCAAGCGCCAGAGCCCTGTTCAATATCTAGCGATGTCTGCAACAATAGAGCAGGGTGGCAGCCTGTCGCCCACATTTGTTAGGTCGAAGGTAACTAGCGTGCAAAAACGACGGCCCGCGCCACTGGTGAGGGAAACGCGGGCCGTCCGACTGTCTTGCGGACCAGTCGACAGCGGGAGGAGTATGACGTCGAACCGCTGCCTCACATCAACCTACGGATCTCCCCCCTGTTCCGCGACGCCAACAAATATCCAAATCTACAAAATGCCCGCCTGTCCGAGCCCTCATGGAGTCATCGCACTGAACGGGCCAGTGCAACAAATGAATTGCTTCGGCGTCGAGATGTTCAAGGCAACCGGCAAATATGTCTCGTGCGGGCATATGAAGGAGGCCCGCACCGCTGGCGTTGCGATGCGGGCCGGCCAAGAGGAATTCCCTTGGCCGCGGCGAGGGGTTGCTGCAGCGAAAAAACCAGCGGTTGAATATCAGGTTCCAGAGCGCATAAAAAAGCCTGCCGAGTTTGGAGTACCCGGCAGGCTTTTCGGGAGTGTCGGAGGGTTGTTCATCCGCGCCCCCAACCCTCAATGCCGCACGTCGCGTCAGGTCCCGTGAGCCATGAAAAAAGCCCGCCCGCCGGAGCGAGCGGACCTCAGTAGACGCGATGTGTGACGCCCTTAACCCTCGGTCTTCATGCGCGAGTACTGGGGAAAGAGTCAGACATATTTTTTGTCTTTCCATTGGAATTTTTTTCAGCCCATCGCGTTAGGACAGCGTGGCGGAACGGGATTTAGAAATGCAGGGGTTCGATAGGCTTGAAGCCCTTATCGATTCAGGGGAAACGCAGTTCGCCTTGTCAGAGGCTCGATCTTTGAAGCATCAGATCGCGCCCTCGTCGTCGGTGATTGCAGGCGCCTTTGACGACTTCCTGGTCGACCTGATGACGTTGGCCTTTGTCGCAGAGGGGTTCAACAGTCAGTTAACTGAGGCAGTTCGCAAGCTCGCTCGCCGAAGGCTGTCCAGGATCAGGATGCTGACGATGAATTGAAAATGGCTCTAAGGCGCAACGATCGCCGCCGGATCAAGCCGAGCGCCCTGCTCAGCCAAACGGCGTGATGATCGTCGCAATAGACTTCGGGACGATCTGGAGCGAGCAAGCGTGCGCGGGCTGCATCTCATGTGCGTGGCTTGGTTGGCCTATCGCCTGCAGTCAGAACCATTACAGGTCTCGAGAGTTTCCTTCTCGGTTTAGGTCTCCTTTGAGGACTCGTAGATGTTCGAACATTTCGTCCTTGAGAGAGTTGAAACTGAACGCGGGCCGATCAGGGTACGGCATGGAGGTTCTGGGCCGCCACTACTTCTCATCCATGGACATCCCCGATCACACATGACTTGGGGGCGGATTGCGGACTTGCTATCCGCAGACTTTCGCGTCGTATGTCCCGACCTTCCGGGATTCGGCCGCTCCTACCAACCGGTAGACGATCCGAACAGTAGGTTTTCATCGAAGCGGGAGAAGTCCCTTGCGCTGGTGGAACTGATGGAACGGCTGGGCCATCACGGCTTTTTCGTCGCGGGGCATGATCGTGGCAGTCTAGTCGCCTTCAGAATGGCAATGGATCATTCCACGGTGGTGCGAAAGCTGATTGTTGTGGACGGGCTGCCCGTTCTTGAGCATCTGGAACGTACTGACTGGCAATTCGCCCGCGACTGGTTCCACTGGTTCTTCTTCGCGCAGCCCGAGAAACCAGAACGGGCCATACTGGCCGACCCTATGGCCTGGTACGGCACCCTGCGACCGGAGCTCATGGGACGCGAGGCCTATGACGATTTGATGTCGCTCCTTCATGATCCCGATGTAGTCCATGGCATGGTTGAGGACTATCGTGCTGGCATAAAGATTGACCATCATCATGACAGCGAGGATCGAGCGGCTGGTCGAAAGGTCCGCTGTCCAATGCTCTGCCTCTGGTCGCTCGACGACGACCTCGAGCAGATCTACGGGGACCCAGTAGCAATTTGGAAGCGCTGGGCCGGGGAAGTACGCGGCTACGGAATCAAGAGCGGGCACCACATCGCCGAAGAAAATCCCGCCGCTCTCGCAGCGGCCTTAAGGGATTTTTGTAGTCAGTCCAGACTGGCTTAGGATCCGCGGCGCCGTTTTGGGCAGGCTCAAGTCCACTCCGGTGATCCATGGAACGAATTTACCCGTCCTCCGTTTGCAGAGGTTTAGCTGAAAAGGGATTGGGATGAGCGAACGACCGCTGAGCAACGTTGTCGCCTTTGAGGATTGTGAAACTTCTGAGAACGGCCGGGACTTTGATTATAGGGATTTCTTTGAGAACGGTGCCGTTGCCCTCCATCTGGTCAGCGCGGATGGTATCATTCTGCACGCCAACAAGGCGGAACTCGATCTGATTGGCTACCCGGCGGAGGAATATGTCGGCCGCCACATTGCCGAGTTCTATCCTGATGCGGAGGTGATCGAAGATATTTTGGACCGCCTCATCAGCGGGGAAAATATTGCTAGGTATCCGGCGCGGTTGAGAGCTTTCGACGGGTCGATCAAGAGCGTCGAAATCACGTCAAGTGGCAATTTCCGCGATGGCAAACTGATCAACACCAGATGCTTCACCGTCGATGTAACCGACCTGGAGCGAACCCGCCGCGAGTTGAGGCACAAGGACCATGCCTATCATCAGATTTTGGATGCGCTTCCAGTCGCCGTCTATACCACCGACCCACATGGGACGATCACCTATTACAATCGCGCCGCTGCGGACCTTGCAGGCCGGGAGCCCGAAATCGGCAAGGACAAATGGTGCGTCACATTCAAGCTGTTTACGCCCGACGGCAACGAACTGCCGCATGACGAATGCCCGATGGCGATTGCGCTTAAAGAGAACCGGCCGGTCCACAACCAGCGGGCGATAGCTCAACGACCAGACGGGTCCTTCTTCCCTTTCCAGCCCTATCCAACTCCTATACGAGACGAGACGGGCAATCTCACTGGCGCGGTCAACATGCTGCTTGACCTTACCGACCGTCAGCGCGCCGAGGAGGTCCGCCATCATCTGTCAGCGATCGTGGAATCCTCGTTCGACGCAATCGTCAGCAAGGATCTGAACACGATCATCACGAGTTGGAATCACGGTGCCGAACGGCTGTTCGGCTACAACGCCGAGGAGGCCATCGGGCGATCCGTGACGATGTTAATCCCGGATGACCTTCAGGACGAGGAACCCCGTATCATTGAACGCATCCGCCGCGGCGAACGGGTCGAGAGCTTCGAAACAGTTAGGAAGCGAAAGGATGGTAGCCTCTTCCCAATATCGCTGACGATATCGCCTGTGCGCAACGCGGCCGGTCAGATCATCGGTGCGTCGAAGATCGCCCGAGATATCACCTCAGCGAAAGAGAGCGAGCATCGCATTCGGATGCTGATGCGCGAGGTCAATCATCGGGTCAAAAACCAATATTCCGTGATTCTCTCGATGATCAGGGAGACCAACAAACGAGCCGAAAATCCAGCAATGTTCGAACGGCAGGTTCGTGAGAGGATCATGGCTCTGTCACGCTCGCACGATTTGCTTGTTACGGGCGACTGGAAGGGCGTCACCGTTTTCGAACTTCTGCTGTCGCAGGCCAAACCATTTGGCGATGAGGGCCGAATTTCCATGTCTGGACCCTCCGTTATTCTTAATCCCAATGCGGTACAGTATCTCGGGATCGCGTTTCACGAACTGGCCACCAATTCAGCCAAATACGGGGTGCTGTCGGGAGATGATGGAGCGATTTCGGTCAGATGGGACCTCTTGGGGTCGGGCACTCAGCGGATGTTCCAGCTTACCTGGAAGGAAACAGATGGCCCAAGGGTCCAGGCCATTGGTCAGGGTGGGTTTGGAACTGTGGTGCTGAAGCGGGTTGCTCCCGAAGCGGTTGGGGGCAAAGGTAATCTCGATTATGGCGAGCATGGAATCGTGTGGACGTTGGAAGCACCACTATCTGCGGTGGAGGCCTCAATTGCCGCCGAGGGTTAAGAATGGGAAGGCTCCGTAGACCGTCACCGCTTCCGCCCAGGCGTAGAGGGGGCTCGGTGTAAATTGCTGCGGCCTGCGGTCCAACTTGACGTCGAGTATTTGCGGCGAGGTAGCCCGTCAACGCCGTTGCCTGTGGAATGATGATGGATCCGGTCTGCGTGACGCTGATCGTGCCTGTGGAATCCGTCACGGATGCCACGGGCAGATTCTTGGTAAAATCTCCGCCTTGCGATCCGGATATCGCGCGAGGGATTCCAAGGGCAACTCGCATTGGCTTCTCATGGACCGAGAAGAATTCGCTTGCGCGCGCGGCGGTCGTGGGGGCAGCCGGAAACGTCGTTGCCTTGCCGACCGCCGGCAAGCTGATCGTTATCCGGCCAACGCCTGAGTTGGCCGATGTCGTCTTTCTCGCTTACGGCGACGAAACGGTGAATGCAAGGGCGAGAGGCCGGCTAGAAACGACAGCGTTTCGCGAGGTAGGAAGCGCGCATATTCGACGTTAAGCCTCGCTGGAGATTAGCGCATTCTCCTTTTCACACAACTAACCGCTATGGCGGCGATAACGAATAGACGCGGGGTCCTATTCTGTCGGGCGGCGCCCAGACATGCTCACGCGAAAAACGCAAAGCAACCCCGACGGCTCGTAGCTCAGCACCACGCCGCCGATCCGCTCGTTCTCGAAGACCCGTGTCAGCAATCGAGTGCCGAAACCCTCGCGCACCACCGGTCCTACAGGTGGTCCGCCTGTTTCACGCCATTCAAGCTTCAGCATTGGCCCCTGCTCACTATCCACGGTCTCCCAGCTTATCCGGACCGTACCGGTCGAGTTCGACAGGGCACCATATTTGATGGCGTTGGTAGCAAGCTCGTGAAGTGCCAGCGCGAATGAAAGGGCGATGTTGGGTTCAAGCCAGACAGCCTCTCCACCGATATGAAAGCGATCAAGCGAGGCGTGAGGCTGGACCGAGTTAACAATTAGATCGGCGAGATCGGCACCGCTCCAGTCCTTGCGCGTTAGGACGTCATGCGCCTTTGCCAGCGCGATCAATCGACTTGTTAGGGTCTTTCCTGCCGCCGGCAGATCAGCGGCATTGCGGATAGTCTGCGTGGCAATCGACTGCACCACCGCCAGCGTGTTTTTGACCCGGTGATTAAGTTCATTGACCAACAGCTGGCGTTGCTCCTCACCACGCTTCCGCTCCGAGATATCCAAGCTGATCTGCACGGCTCCAATAATCGAGCCGCCGGGGCTGAGGATGGGACGGGCACTGGTAAGCAAATGACGCTGCATACCGGACGGAAGCGTGTACGTGAATTCCTGATTGTCGATCGTTTCGCCACGCATGGCCCGACTCAAAGGGCGATCTTCCCGGGAAATTGTGCGACCCTCCTTGACCGCCACGGTGTCGATGACGAGATCGGGTGTGCCGAAGGATCTGCGGGTCTCGTTCGTGGGCAGCCCCATCAGCTCGGCTGCAAATCGATTTCGGATCACCTGCCGCGCTTGAGGATCGTAAGTGAACCAGACCGCCGCAGGCACCGTTTCCAACACGGTCTCCAGCTCTCTCGTCCGCTCCGCGATGGCTTTTTCGGCTTTGACCATCGCCTTTGAAATAGTCGCGAACTCTGCAACGGTCGTGGACATCGGCTCGACCTTTCTCCCGGCGCCGAGGGCATCGGCTCGGCCCGCGAGATCGATCGTAGCCTCGGTCAGCCGCTTCCCAACGATGTAGGCAAGTGCGAGAGAAATCAGCAACGCGGCAATGCCGATCCCGCCGATTGCCTCAAGCGAGCGCCACAGAGGTGCCTGCACATCTGAAAGCGGCACATTGGCTGTATAAAACCAGCCCGAATATGCCGACCGGTAATAACCGGCAAGGAGTGTCGTGCCAAAAAAGTTGCGAGACTTAAAACTGCCAGAAGAGCCGACGATCTTTTGCACATACTCAGGCAATCCTGGCTTGCCTGTCATCTCATCGTGTTGTTTGGAACGCGCAACGTAATGGCGCCGGCGATCACCCACACCTACCGTCCAGCCGTCCGGGACCGCCGCCAGCATGACATCACGGATGCGGGCCGTCGGCACAGAAATCGAGAGCAGCCACTCCTTGCCGTTCGGTCCCAACACCCGTCTTGCCACCTCTACGCGATACCCATCGGAATTCTGGTTTGCGAACACATCGCTTACCAAGACGCCGACGGACTTGAGCCGCTCATGGTCCTGCCGCGCAATCGGCTTGACCGGTGGCAAATATCCGCCGACAGCAACTTTGGTGTTTGCGAGTTGATTGCCTTCGGTATCTCGCAATGAAACAATCGCGCTGGTGCTCTGAACGAGGCGGCTCGCCTGATCGTGGAACGCCTTCAGATCGCCATTTGCGATAGCGGCCGATTTTGACAGGCCGTCGATAATCGTCTGGAGATTGACAAGTTCCGCTTCGACCACAAGGGAAACCTGTCGCGCGGTCTGCAGCGCATCCTGTTCGAAGCGGCGTTGTTCATGCAGAGCATACTCTACCAGAAGGTATGCCGCGAACAGCCAGACGGGCAGGACGGCAGCCGCGATGAGACCAAGCAGATGAGCTCGAGCTGATCGACGAGGCACTTCCCCTTCCCCCTATTGGCAAGCCGAACATAGACCCCGATGCCTAAACGTAAAGATTTAGATGTTGCGAATGAAGGTTCTGCTTCGAAACGTGCATATGCCGGGCCAGCCAGGCATCAATGGCCAGACCGCGTAAACGCCACCGGCCTCGGCCGATGGGCGTAATCGCCGCCTAATGATCTCGGGGACTTGGTGCACTGCGTTTCCGTTGGCTCTCCGGGCAGAGAGTTCCTCCAGACGGAAAGCCGCTACTCTGAGCGGGAGTAGCGGCCTGAACGGGCCTCACGCATCGATCAGCAACGGGTCCTTTCAGGCCGGTTTACTCGAGAACGTGCGGTGTATGACGCTTGTCCTGCGCGGGCTCGGCGTCGATTCGCGACTTTTGGGCATCGAATGCACCGTGGCCTGCAATGGCCAGTGCGCTTACCTCCGGAGTTTCAAACGCCCACATGAAATCGTCCGCCGCGCTCCCGACAGCATGTACTCGCCAAAAGGCTGCGGTCCCCTTGAGCGGGAAATTTTTCACAGTGTTGGTCTTCTCGAGCAGATCAAAGTAGATGTCCTCGAATGGTACGTAGAAAACCGGCTCCTTACCATCCTCCTTAAGCACTTTTGCTCGGTCCGTTGCGGCGACAATCGCATCGGAAAAACGCACAGTCACGGTTCCGACAAACGGTTCAATGATGAAATGTTGGCGATGGTCCGAGGACGCAGCGGTAGGTTCCATTTCAATCTCCTGGCTATCCTGCCGTTCTTGGTTGAGGCGCGTGGAAACGAAATGCGCGGCGAACGGGTCGGGTTCCACCATCAAAAATCATAGGTGGCAAAGTTGTACGGCACCTGCACGCCGACTGATCGCGGATGCATCGGATCGCGCCGACGTCGCCATTGGTGTGCGGCACCTCTGACGGCCTAATTGACCTGATGACGCTGGCGTTCGTTGCCGAGTGGCAGCGAGGCAGCTCGCAAGCTGGCTCGCCGAAGGCTGTCCAAGTTTAGGATGCTGACGATGAACTGACGGGTAGTAAGCGCCACCCGCGCGGAGGGAGATGGGCACCCCTACTCGCCCCGTTGATCACAATGGAACGCAGTCGACTTCGCAGCGTTCAGCGAGTGCCGCATGCACCTAATCCAGATGCTGCTTCCCCGAGCCGACAACGGCGTTCGATCGGGTCAAGGAGGAGCTGGCGAGCCGATTTAAGGCGTACGATCTTAAGGCGCCTGCAGAGGGCCTGTGGCGGCAAGACGCGGAATCCGACTGGCGCGACCGCCGCGCGGAACTCGAACGAAGATTTCGGCAGGACAAGGTTATCCGCTATTGCAACCAAAACATCACGAACACGTTGTCTGACGTCCGCAATCAGGAGGAGGATGCCGTGAACGGAATAATCTATCTTGTTGGCCTCGTCGTGGTCGTTTTGTTCATTCTATCATTTTTTGGACTTCGGTAAGATCATGGCCAAAATAGACCCAACGGAAAGCGTTGCAGTGAGCCCAAAAGTGGCGCCATCGTCCTATCTTGAATGGGGAGGCATATTTGGCGGAAGCGTCATCGCTTGCGCCATTTCGGTGGTTCTGTTGCAATTTGGGTCAAGCGCTGGTTTGGCGCTGGGTTCTCCAACTCTTCCTAACGGTGGCGCCTCTTGGAATGTGCTGGTGGCAGGGCTTTGGGTAGTGATCGTCGCCATAGCAAGTTCCGCAGCCGGTGGTTACGTAGCTGGACGAATGCGCACGCGCTGGGGCGATAGCAACGAAAGTGAAAGCGAATTCCGCGATGGCATACACGGTATCGCAGTCTGGGCTCTAGCGACCCTCGGAGCAGCGTTTTTCTTGGCGATGATTGGCGCCCACGGCGCGGCCGCCGTGGTCAATCCCGCTGACGCGCAACTCAACGAAAGCATGGTGCGCCTTTCGGCCCACATAACTGCCATATTTAGTTTCGCGACTGCTGCCGGCTCCGCGTTGGGCGCTGCGGCAGCATGGTTTGCAGCAATCACCGGTGGCGAACACCGCGATGAAGGAACCGCTTTTCACCACGTCGTACCGGTTTTATTTCGCAAGCGTTAGTGCGCGCACAATGCGCTCGTTCAGCCGGCTAAGCCAACCGTAGCGTTGAGAGAGTGCCAGCTTGTCGCAAGCGTATCCAAAACCGGCGACAGCTGGGGCGGGCTGCGCTCTAGTTCCATCGAAGCTACCTATGCGCGCGCCCGTTCGACCCTTTCACGCCATTCCTTCCCGATCGCGACGGCCAGGAGCGAACGCAGGTTTGGCTGCGCTTAGGGATCCTTCCCCAGTCGGCCTTCAAGTTCTTTCATAAAATGGGCTTCGTTCAGCAGCGATTCCCAATCGGTGCCAATACGCTCGATCAGATTGCTGGCCTGCTCCTTGGAGATGTTTGCTTCCTGGGATAACCGACCGGCCATGATGTCAAAAACGGCGAGTTCGGGTTCGGGCGAACTGCCATCCCGGTGAAGCATCGCCTCGAAGATAACCGCATAGACGCTGTCGACTTCGCCGTTGATCTCGGCGGCAGCGATGCCCTCACGCTTGGCTGCCTCGAACATTTCGTCGGCGAGGTCGCTCACAGCGACAGGATCGTCCGTTATTACGTTCGGCAGGTGCTCAGCCATCCATCGGTCAAAGAAGTTGATCCCGCGTGTGCTCATCTGCTCATAAGCGAACAGCCCCAACTAGGTTCCTTTCGCCTTTTGAATTGAGGGGATTTTCATAGGTGTGGACCGGCGGCTAGTCGTCGCCTCCGGCAGGCACGCGAATGTGCAAATAGCTCGGGTCGAACCCGGCGTAAGCTTTCAACCGGCCTACGTGCGGGATCACAATCTTGTTGTCCCGCAGGGTGACGAGGTTTTGTTTCCGAAGCTCCGCCAAACTCCGGTTGACGTGAACAAATGACAACCCCATCGTGTCCGCCAGTTCAACCTGTGTAACGGGCAGATCGAAATGGCCGTCGTCTGTCAGCCCGACCGCCTCTAAGCGAGCGTGGAGTTCGCAGAAGAGATGGGCAAGACCCTGGGCCGCGGGCCTTTGACCCATGTTCAGCAACCACTCCCGCAGGATGGCCTCATCGACCAGCGAGCACCACCAGAAGGCCCGCGCCAGAGCCGGTCGCGTCTCCGTCAGTTCCGCAACGGTGGCGGTGGGAAGGGTCGCAACCACGCACGGCGTAAGTGTTGCGATGCTATGGTCCATGCGCCGCAGAACGGCGACATGCAGGTCGCAAAAGTCCCCTGGAATTAAGTATGCAAACAGCTGACGCTTGCCCTCGAACGTGACCTTGTAGCGCGCAGCAAAGCCTTCGAGGATGACGTGAACGCGGTCCGGATTGTCGCCTTCTCGAATAATGTCGGTGTCGGTCCCGACTTCATAAGACGATTTGGTGACTGTCTCCAGCCACGCCCTGTCGGCGTCAGTCAGCGGCCCGAAGCCCATCAACTTGCGGACGAATGCGTTGGTCATCGCCGAGGTCCCTACGCCAAAGTTTAGCGCTCACGCTGCGCTCTGGCAAATCACGGAACGATCGTTCGAGCTGCTACAAGCCATGTCGGTCGACCGAGTAGCGGACACTAAAGACCACGGTCTCGGTTTCGTCGGTGACGACCATCTGCCAGGCCTCGCCGGCCCACGTCTGTTGGCCCGTGCTTAGCATCTCTCCGGAAGAGCGGATGGCTTCATTTCGCATGGCATTCAAGTCGATCAGTTCGACGCCCACTTCATCGACAAGGGCCTTGCCGTTCAAAACATGGAAGAAATAACGTGACATTCTCAGCTCCTCGACATTGGCGGGAGCACACTTTGTCTCGCTGTCTCGGCGGGCCTCGAAGAGTTGCCGATGATTGCCCATAGGCGCACGTTTTTTTAGCGGCGGCCACAACATATGTGAGGCGGCGGGCGAATGCACGCTAATTTAGCATCCCCCTAACATATGATCACGACCCGCACTGACATTGAGGATAGGACTCGATGGTCGTCCGCATCCATCGAGGCAAACGGACGCTTGAAAGTCAACTCAGGTGCTTTCGCCGTGCAAGGGAGGAAAGCAAATGGTTGAGTTTCAGCCGGATACCGGCTGCCCCGATTCCGTCGAGATTACAGAAAACCTAGGCGAGTGGTTCGTCCGTGTTGTGCGTAATGGCAAGGCGCATGTCAGCACGTTCGAAATCGAGTCCTATGCACGCGCGTTCGCAGAGGGTCAGCAATTGGGCTTGGGCCTGCCGAAGGAGAGCCGCGGTGGGTGACTTCAGCTATAACCAAAAGCCCCGCCACTCCAGCATTCCAGGTGAGATGCCCTACGAAGTCGCTGCCTTTGCCGAAAAGTACGGACTGACAGAGAGGGCTGCCGAGGTTCTTCTTTTTGTCAATGGACCGTCGAGGGTTGCTTGCGACGCTGCCGCCAACGCATTCCTGCAGGCGCTGGAGATGCGGAATAGACATTGGCGGCTGGACTAGCAATGCAGAGCTCTGGTCGAGAGCTATGTGTCGCCGAAGGGAAAACGGCCGGTCGACAGGCCGTCCTGAGAGGGACTACTCAACATTGTCTGCCCTGCTGACTTTCCGCATGAGCCGCTTGTCCACCCAGTCCTGAATTGGTCGGTCGGGGTTGCGAGTACGCCAAGCAGCCGGCGCAGCCGGATTTGAACCTACATGGACGCCAAATGTGTGAGCGACGGGAACGTCTTCTTGACCCCGTCGATTGTCACAGTAACCGGAATTAAAACCCCGCTCGGCATGGCCTTACCCCCGCGCTGCTAACCAAATCCCGCCTCCAAGGTGGGCCGAGACGGCCCTCCTAAGAAGGCGTGAGAAGGCGATAGGTTCCGTCGGGGGAAATAGGCCCCACCAGCGCGCGTTTCCGCCCCCTCTAGCGCGTCCGCGGCGTCCCGCGCTTACCCACCCCCAAAACCAATTGGGACGTCGGCTTTTTCTCAGCCTCTCAACGCTAATGCTTCGTCGGCAATAGATGGTGTCGTCGCATTAGGATAGCGTGAAGACGCCGGTATGCCTCGGTAATCTCTACGTCAGTAATGCCATCAGCCTCGGCCTCGCTCACGAGGTGCTTCGCCAGTTCATTGATCTCCGCCTGGCTATAGCTTTCGCCGTCGAGCAAGCTTTGTGCCTCCATCCAAAGGTGCAAAAATCTGGTTGCTCGCTCGCTCATTCCGGCATGCCCGCATGTGCTCATGGAGAACTAAGCTCGCTCGCGAAACTAGGTTCCTTTCGCCTTCGAATAGAGGCTCTTGCCCATGCCAGAGACCTTGTCGGCGTCTGGCGCATAGATCATGCCGACCTTCTTTGATCCGCACTTGTCGCACCGCAGTTTTGGCATGATGTCGTCTGCCATTGCGGGGGCATCCGGGCCCAGCTGGTCGCGCAGCATCGCGAGATCAAGCGTTTTGGAGTGATTGCATGCGTGGCAGTACGCTGTGACCTTCATCTTGGCGTCGATCTGCGTTTGATAGGTCCAGCCTTTTCCCATTTCGTCGGTATAGAGCAAGGCCACTCAGTCCGCCAAGCCGGCAACGTGGTGCACGATCGCATCGAGGATGGATTGGTAGACGCTGCTGACCTCTTTCTCGATTTCGACGCTGCTGATGCCGGCCGCCTTTGCGTCAGCGAACAATTGAGCCGTGAGTCCGCCGACAGAAATGACGTCGGCGCCGGCCGTCTCCGGTATCTTGCTGGAGATCCATTTATCGAGGAAGTTGATGCCGCGCGTGCTCATGGAAGTTTAAGCTCGGCCGCTGGACTAAGGTTCCTTCGCCCTTCTGATTTTGGGATGATTTAACGGAGATGGCGCTAATGGTGAATGGCTGCAGCCAATGACGTTCAATACTGCCAGATTTGTCAGTTCTTCGGCATTTGCGGTGGCACAAGTTGAACGTATGGCGTCGTCGGGTCCTTATCAGAGCGAATGCGGCTTGGGCTGGCTTCCCGTGTTCGCCGAGTGACCTAATGTATCGATAGAGCGATTTCATATCGCTCTCCTCCATCGCTCGAAGATTGTACCAGGGCATCGGTGGAGACGTTCTAATGCGCTTCAGCATCCCTACGAACCCACCCTCGGTCATTGCCGAAGCATCTATCCGAAGATTGGTCGCATAGGTCGTACCCCAAGGACCGCGCCAGCCGACCGAGCTGCCCATCAAAGCCTTTTCAGGATCAATCTTGCCTTCTGTTTCGCTGTAGCCTTCGGTATGGCAATCGTGACACCCGCAGGTGATGGATACCTTCAACCCTCGTCGACCGAGACTTCGCCTTGAGCGTAGGCTGCAATTGGCATCGTAAGGCCGGCTGATAGGAAAAACAGGCTTGTGACGCGCATCCTTCCCTCCCATGCGTTCCGCTAAGCATATAGGAGTTCGGCGCATCGTGCAGCCGCAGATATCGCCTAGCTGCCGCGTTCATCCAGTGGAACGGCACAGGCACGGTGACGCCACTAGGGCCATGACTTACGCGATCACGCCATTAGGCTAACGCGACCCGCAGTTCACAATACAAATACAAGCGGCCGATTCCTTAGGGATGTAGCCGCTCTCATCAAAGGTCCGTCGCGTGGGGGCACGCGACGGACTGCTGGTGGCGGGCGCCGCTGGGTGATACGGTGGGGCGGGCTTGTCCGTCATTGGCTTGCCTTGCGCGATAGGTGTTCGACGTGGTGCGGCTTGGTGCTGGCGAGCAGGATGCGTTGGTGCGCCGCCGCCGGCTATCGTAAGAGTTTCTCATACCAAATGGTATTTGCGCTGCGGCTAATATACGCACATGATTAGCGGCCGGAAGGGACTCCGGCATGGCCCGGCTGCCGTGTGCCCCAACAGCAACCCCGCTCGCTCGGCAGTCGGGCCGCCTGCCTACTTCGCCGCTTTGTCGGCGATGATATTGTGAGGCAACAAAGGGAGAGGGCTATGAGCAAGCATTGTGGTCGGCCTTGGCGTGGCACTATCGGGAATACTTTTGAACACCATGGTAACCGAGTCAAAAGCTTTTAAGAGTTTTCAAGGCAAAGAGTGCAGACCTGATTACAAACGGCTTTGCCCAATGACGCCAATCGGCAAATGTGATCTTCAAAGCATGATCGATCAGCTATCCCCGGCGTGCAAAGCGTTCGTTGAGAAGCACAAATAGGGGTCAATCCTCCTGCGAAAATCCTGCAGCGTAGCGTGGCGCAAATCCTCCTCGCCGTGCAAGTGCTTTACACGCAGCGTCAAGACTTGAGCTGTGTATAGTAACCGCCCGTTCACCATGCGTTGCGATCCCGTTTGCGCC
>NZ_JBSPKY010000033.1:0-43279 GCF_053848025.1 Mesorhizobium sp. 128a
AACCATGCACCCGGCAGTGTCGCTTCAACAAACTCCACGCTTGACGCCCCAACTGCGATTAGACAACAACCCCATCAATCTCGGCTCGCACAAGGGCAAGGCCGTGCGTCGAACCATCCGCAAGGTCGGGGCCAAGCTGATTCTCCGGCCCAAATACTCACCCGACCTCAACCCCATCGAACAGTTCTTCGCCAAGCTCAACACTGGCTTCGAAAGGCGGCCAAACGGACGGCCGAAACCGTCTGTCAGGCGATCGGCGAAATCCTCAACCGTACGACACCCCTCGAGTGCTCAAACTACTTCGCCAATGCAGGATACGACCGGAAATGACTTCATCCCGCTCCTAGCGCGGTGGGCATGACCCCGCTCGCACCTAGCCTCGGTGCTGTTGCGCGCCAGGCATGTGCAATAGTCCTGAAGCTGCGGATAGAGTCTTATCAACTCGTCGAACAATATATCGATGATCTTGGCGCCATCTGTCGCCGTTCCGTCTGCGATTCTTTGATCAAGCATCTCGAACACGCGACCCTTTAGGAAGAAGCGCCATTCCACTGGAACCCGGATCAATCGCTCGGTTAACACCGCGTAACGTTCTCTTGTCCATCGTTGTTCGTGCGCACGACGATAAACCCCAAAGTCGAATAGCTCCGGGCTGATGGAAACGTCCTTCAGTGTACGCAGCTTCTGTGTTTGGTCTTTGTCTAATCTACCTTCAGATACGGCGACGCCATAAAGTTCACGTGCATCTTCTGACGTTAAATAGCCACACCGCATGTCGGCCAACACGCGATCCGGATCCCGTGTCCTAGGATCGCCGTACCCTCCACCCCCTCCACCCGCACATCGGATCACATCGCCCGGCATGCAGGAAACCAGGTCGGTGTTCCCCAAATCTTCCTCCTGCGGGGTGCCAGGATTACGCGTGAAAGTGGAAGTGCGTCCCGCTAGGCCGCCGTTCAATCCCCAAGCGCTGAAGTACGAGCGATCGCGGTTTCGCGCCGTAATCATCGTATTAGGAGAGAATACCTGGAATTCCATCACTGTGGCCAACCCGCCGCGATAGCGCCCAGCACCACCGCTATTGCGGACCAACCCATAGCGCCGGATCTTGATGGGGACTTCGGCTTCGTTGATCTCGACGGGTGTATTCCGCAGGAAGGCGAAATTGGCCCCTGATCCATCGGAACCATCTGCATGCATCGACCCGCCTGCACCGCCTCCAATCGGTCCGATGGACGCCATTACCGTGCGGCCGTCACGGCCCATGCTGCGCACGTTCAAGAGCGACATGCCAGATGATGGGCAGGCAGGCAGCCGGTCCGGAGCAGCACGAGCGAACGCACCGAACACGACGACCTGGAGCACCATGCACGTCAAGCTACGCATCCCAACGGCTGCGGGGGGGTGAGGGTTCAAAACTGTACCTTCTGGCAGGATACAGCGCGCGATACGCAGCATACCGGCGTTTAGAAGCAGGTCAGGATTGAGGGAATAGAGCACGTAATTCAAACCGACCAGAGCAAGTGCGTGGCGCTCATGGCCTCCGGTTGGAACGTTCAATGACGAAGAAAGCTGCGGGTCGCTCCCCGTGAAGTCGAATTCAAGAAGCCCATCTTTGATGCGAAGCGTGAGGGCAACACGCATGGGTTTGCCGTTGACAGCAGAATCTTCATCCGCGTAGTCGTCGAAGAAATACTCCCCATCAGGGATCGTTCTGGCGACGGCGCGCGCTTGCTGTTCGGAATATGCCAGCAGGGCTTTTGTTCCTGCCTCGAAACGGTCCGCACCAAGCCGATCGACAATTTCAATGATCTTGCGCTCGCCGGTAACAAGGCTCGCCAATTGCGCGCTGAGGTCCCCGCGGTTCTGCTCGGGCGCTCGAACGTTTGCCGCCATCAGCGCCAATACCTCCTCGTCGATCACGCCACCGCGAACAATTCGAGTGGGTGGAAACCGAATCCCTTCCTGGTGGATTTCCGTCAAAGTTCTCGATAGGGAGGCCGGCACCGCTCCTCCCATGTCGGTATTATGAATATGCCCACCAACAAAGCACACCAGTTTGTCGCCGTAGAATACAGGTCGCCAGACTACGATGTCCGGTGTATGCGTGGCGACGTAGCCACTATAAGCGTCGTTGGTGAGCCAGATGTCGCCAGCTCTGTATTCCTGGACGAGTGCAAGCAATGGACCATAGTCAAGTCCCGCATACCAGGTGGCACCGAGCGTTCGAGGCGATGCAAATGTCAGGCCCGAAGGTGTCATTATGGAGCAGGAGAAATCCTCGGTCTCCTTAACGAATGTCGAGTGCGCCGTGCGCATAAGCGTGAAAGCCATGCTCTCGGCGGCGGCCACGCAGTAGTTCGCAAAGATTTGCAGTTCCGCCCTGTCGAACTGCTGGATTTCCTCCTCCGCTCGGTCATTGGACGGACAGTTTACTTCTTTCGCCGATGGATCCCGTACTTGAGCGATTCGGTTCATTTCGGGGCCCCTGCTTTTATGATAAGATTTCCGAAGGTATCGACCGCAACCGTGAAGTCGGGCAACACGCAGGTCGTCGTGTCGTCCTGAACGACTATGGCAGGCCCATTGAAACACTGCTTCCCCCGCAGCGACGTTCTCTCAAAGACCGGGACCGTCCGGTTTTCGCCGTCCATATAACAGGACATCGTCTGGGCAGGCCGAGGCTGGGATGTGTCTTCTACTATCTTGGGCATATCCGGTTTTGGTGTTTGGGCGCTGATTACCAGACGCAGTGCGATAACCTGAACTACGCCCTTGTCGTCTCGATGGCCGTACAGCTTTTGGTGGGCTTCGTGAAAGGCATTCCGAACCGATTCAGTACCCTGTTCAACAAACGACAAGCCGGACAGGGGAGTGTCGATTTCAAACGATTGACCACGGTAGCGCATGTCGGCCGACAAGCTAATCCGCGCGGTCTCGTCGGTACCGATCTCTTCGCAAAGCCATTCACGAGCCTGCCGCTCCATTGCCAGCCGATCATTGTCGAGCCGACTCAATGCATCGGCATCGAGAGTGCAGTAAGTGGTCTTGATAAAATCGTTTTTTGTGTCGGCGATAAGTCCGCCAAGAGCGCTCAAGACACCGGGTATTATGGGTACCACTATTTCTTTCATGTTGAGCGCGCGCGCCAAATGGCAGGCGAGCATCGGCCCAGCTCCACCAAAGGGCAACAGCGAGAACGCTTGTGGATCAATACCAAAGCGCGACACAAGCCGGCTTACCCCGGCGTACATACCGGAGACTGCAACCTTGATAATCGCCTCGGCTGTCTGGCACGCTTCTTGCCCGATGCTAGCACCGAGTCTCTCGATCGCCTGAGTTGCCGCTTCACGGTTCACCGTCACCGTATTGTAGCCGAGCTCGGACTGGCCAAGAATCCCGAGCGCCGCGAATGCGTCCGTGATTGTCGCGCGTGTGCCACCGCGCCCATAACAGACCGGTCCCGGGTTTGAGCCGGCGCTGTCCGGTCCAACCTTCAGGACACCGAATTCGTCAACCCAAGCCACCGAACCACCGCCGTCGCCGATGGATGTGACTGACACAGACGGGATGTGGATCTGGAAGTCGCCAATGTACTCACCTGCGGCGAACTGGGGCTGGCCATCGACGATCAGAGCGACATCGGCTGTTGTACCGCCAATGTCCAGGCTCATACAGTTCTCGATACCGCATTGCTGTGCAACATAGGCGGCGCCGATCACTCCGGAGGCGGTTCCCGACAGGATCATCTGCACGCAGTTCGATTTGCCGTGCTCGGCGCTCATGACGCCGCCGTTGGATTTCGTAACCTTCAGCTCCGCCGAGACGCCTGTCTTGGTCAAAGCGTCCTGCAGACGCGTAAGGTAGTGAGAGACGCGTGGCTGAACGTAACCCCCAATCACACTCGTCAACGTTCGCTCGTACTCGCGGATGATGGGCCAGACTTCGTGCGAGCAGGAGACAAACAGATCGGGCCGCGCGTGCAGCAGGATCGCCTTGACAGCTTGCTCATGCACAGGGTTGCGGTAGGCATGCAGCAGCGACACGACAACTCCCTCGCATTGTGCGGCCTCAATTGATTTGAGTGCTTTGAGCACGCTTGCTTCATCGACTGGGATCTCAATCGTTCCGTCGAAATTCAGCCGTTCGATAACCCCAAATACGCGATCGCGAGGCACTAGTGGCTGCGGCCTGGTCGCCAAGAGGTGGTACATATCGGGGCTTTTCAGCCGTGCCAGGTCCAGCACGTCCTCAAAGTTCTCGGTCGTGATCAACCCCAGGCGCAATCCCTTGCGCTGCACGACGGCGTTCACACCAACTGTGGTCCCGTGCGTAAAATAACCCACGTCCTCGGGGCGGATCCCATAACGCTGCTCTAGCATTCGCATGCCGTCGAGGACCTCGGTGCCCGGACTATCGGGCCGAGAGAAAACCTTGAGTGTGCGAACGCTGCGCGTTTGGCTGTCCAATACTGCGAAATCAGCGAATGAGCCGCCAATATCTACGCCAATTCTGAGTGTCACGTTTCAAGTCCTTCATTAGCTTTCGGCGCAAACGCATATATCGCGTACGCAGTGTTCTCAGGGCATGGCCCTGAGTTCAGACGCGTGGATTTAAGCCCGAGGCAGAAGATCGTCGATCTGGCTGTTTGGGTGGCCACGGGTGAGGATTTCGGTGATGGAGCCGAGTGGCTCGACGCGGTTGTCCAAGCAGCCGCTCGTGCACCGGACGTAAATGCCAGGCGGCACGGCCGACCCAGTCGGGAGCGATCGAGATTGATGTCTTGCCGGCCATAGATCTGCGCCTGACGATAGAGTGGCAGGTGGTCAGCGAATTGGAGACCAGGACTTGGGCGGCCGCGGCCGCGGCCTCGATCCCAAGGCCGCCTTCGATCAGGCGGGCGGGCACCGGAGCCTGGACAATCACATCCTCGCATGGGCGCGGCAAGCATATTTGGGCCGGCGCACGATGATCGCACGCAGCTGCGCCGGCACGATGTCGAGCCGCTCGCTCACGTCTTCGCCGATCCAATGCAGGCCTTGCGACAGCACGGGGCTTCGATGTCGACGACCATCTCGTGCGCGGCAGAGGGGGTGGCGACGCGCGGTTCGTCCGGCGTTTGGTGATATGCGCCTGACGCGTCCTACGAGCAGCCTGTTCGTGCTCCTCCACTTCGGACCCCTCGATCTGCTCAGCTTCCTCAGGCCCAGCAGCAGTTGGTCTTTCCGGCAGCGTCTCAGTACGGCGGCCGAAGCGCTGGCGCTGCAATTCTTGATGATCTGGATCAGGCGGGCATTCTCGATGTCGCGCGCCAGGACCATCGCGTTCAGTGCAATCCGGATCGTCGGGAGGGTGGTCAGCCGGCATAGCCATGAGCAGATCAGACCATATTTGCCGACGGCTCGCGACACCGGAATCGAGGCTGATTCACTTCGTCGCGGGTCAGCCAGCCTGGCTGGAATGCGGGTCGGGCGCGCCTCGCGTGTAGAGATTACGCCCAGTTCATTGTCTGCCGTCCCAGTCAGAGCGTCGGGGCACGTCATGGCGTCGATGTCACCCGCGGCGGCAACGAGCTACACAGCATCCGATCGTCAGGCAAGCGTTGCCGTTCAGGCTGCTTTGCACCTGCCGCGTGCGCGACCATCATCGAACCACGACGAAAATTGCAGAGCTCCAAGCATCTGATCGACACCTGGACGGCAGCTCACGTTGGCGGCACGCAGATCCTAATCAGGCCATGCCATGGGGCGCTCGCGCCTAGTTCTGCGAGGGCAGGTGGATTTCCAGTACGCCGCGCCTGCCCTGCCGGCGGCCGACCTGAATGACCAGGTCAATCGTCTTTTTCGCATAGTTGGCAACGTCGGAATGGGACATCTGCACGCCAGAGCGCATCACCATGAGTGCGAGCCTATCGAAAGCAAGTTCGGGACTGTCTGCGTGGATAGTCGATATCGAACCTGGGTGGCCGGTGTTGATCGCCTCAAGAAAATCATAAGCCTCGATGCCGCGGATTTCGCCAAGGATGATGCGGTCAGGGCGCATTCGCAAGCAGCTTTCCAACAGTCTCGATGGGCGGCGGGCGGAACTTTCGTTACGGTCTGCGATTAGCCCCACTTGGTTCTTGTGTGGCGGGTTAAGCTCCTGTGCATCCTCGATGGTAATGATCCGCTCGGCAGGGTCTGACATGGCCAGCAAGGCACGCGCGACCGTGGTCTTGCCGGAGGAGGTGCCGCCCGAAATGAGAATGTTGAATCTCTCGTCGATGGCCTGTCGAAACAGACCATGCAAATTGCCGACGCTGGCCATTTCCTTAATTGCCCGGTGACGCTCGCGGCGGTTGGCATCCACTGTGATCTGGCCGCCGTCGATGAAGTCTATCTTGGCACCGTCCAAAGTCCGCTTCAGATATTTGCGGATGGTCAGCGACACGCCCATTTCGACCGCAGGTTCGACAACGACCTGCACCCGCAACGAATTCCCCCAAACCACGACTCGACCGGAGACGATCGGATGATGGGCCCCAAGGATGTTGCGGGTTTCTCCTGCCAGCTGTGCTCCAAGCCGCTTGATGGCACCAGGCGGCAAGGCCACGTCGACCTCCTGCATGTGCAGCGCTCCGGCCGCCTCGACGAAAATGGACCCGTTCGGATTGATCGCCAATTCGTTGATATTGTCATCGACCAGGTAGTCTCGGAGCGGGCCCAAGTACTGCTCCACATATGTTATGTCGCGGCTGGTCTGGTGGTCATTCATCGGATAATGAGATCCTGATTGACAAAGACTCGGATTTCCTCGCCCTGAGGGACACGAACGATGGGAGGCAGGGAGAGATATTTGTTCAAGGTAGCCTCACCTTGATCGCTGAGTGCTCCAGCGATCTTCGATGCGGTCTGGCCACCAGCATTGCTGTTTCCTGATCCGGCACCCCCAATGTTGATGGTCGCGCCACCTTCTCTGGAGGACTTGTTGCTGCTGGTCAGGCCGGGCATGATCGAGGGCAGAGCGGTGATGGCGCTGATGAGGACAGCTGCACCTATTTTTTTAACATAGCGGTTGTCCACGTTACCCTCGGTGCCGGCGCGACCAAGCAGGTCCGCCCCTGTGGAGCCGAGGGCAATGGATTGGCCATCGGGAGTGACTGCTCGGTTCCAGGCGATGAGCACGCGTTTTTGCTCAACATCCACCCGATCATTGAAGGTGCCGATCAGGCTCGTACCCGCCGGCAGCAGAATGCGAGAACCGTCGAAGGAGAACACCGGTTCGATCACTTGGGCGCGGATATTTCCGGGCAGTTCTGTATCAATTGCCGTTTCAAGCACGGCGGAGATTATGGTGCCCTGCACGACCGTATGTGAAGGAGCAGGGAGAGCACGAGACACCGACGTTTTGACCTCCGAGCCGGCGGCAGAGGCTAGAAAACGATCGTTTGCGCTCAGGTCTTCGGAGGCTTGTCGCGCACCGTCGGCTGAAGCCACGCCCGCTCCAGATTCATCTACGACAACGCCTGTCGATTCCCGTTGTCTGGTCGCGATCTCGTCCAGTTGACGGCGCCTCTCGACGTCGAGCTTGGCGACCTCCTCGGTACGTGCGCGCTCTTGTTCCAAACGCAACGCTTCGGCACGAAGACGTGCGTCTTCCAGGTTCCGCTTCTCGCGCTCGTCCTGGAGCCTCTGCGTTATGTCTTTGTTGGACCGGTCCAGCAGTTTCTGGACGTCAGACAGCGAAATGTCTGAGCCTTTGTTGGCCCTCGCTACGGCAACGATTTCCTTGCGCAGTTCTTCGAGCTGCTTGTTCATTTCGGCGTTGGGACTAGGCCTTGGCTCAGTTCCCGCAGGCGCCTCGGGAGCTGGAAAATCAAGCCGCTGTTCGTTCGCGATCGCGCGGTCGACTTCCAAATCAACCTGCGAGGTTTTCTGCTCATCCTCGTCGCCGAACCCGACTGCCTTCAGCGCTCGAGTTGGTCCGACAGCCATGGCGCAAGCAACGGCAATTCCGACCAGCAACATGCCGGCGGGCACAACCCAGCCGACACTTCGACGCTCAGATTGAGCAATGTGGCGAGCTCGGCGTTCCTCAACGCGTTTTTCGCGGTCCACATCGATAGAGGCATCAGCTACTGTCTCTGCGGCAAGGCGATCTTGTCGAGTGTCAATATCGCTCGACCTGTCCGGCACGTCCCAATCCTTTCCTCACTTGTTTTTTTGCGATTGCACGGCGTCTGTCTTGCCGACACAGACAGCGTCATCGCCAATTCTCATCACCCAATAGTCGCTGGTCCCGTCGACGATGACGCGGTCGTCGTCAGTGCGCGAATTGACCAGCTTTTCCTCGCCATGATTGCCGACGCTGAAGATTGCGGGCCGGGGCGCGCCCTTGGGCAGGACGAAAGTTGTCTGCAATGTATTGTCTGTCACCGCGAGAGGACGGAACCGGGCATGGCCCGAGACCATGTAGTTGTGATTTACCGGTCCGCCACGGGCAAGGCTCTTGTCCGAGGCCCTGGACTGGTCTGGATAGGTGAAGACGATCCGGAACGCTTGCGCGGCACCCGCCTTCATGCCCGCCTTTATCTCGCCGACTGATCGTAGCTCGAACGTATAAACGCGCTGGTCGGTGTAGATTGTCATATTTGTCAGGGCTTGGTCGATAATGGGTTTCAAGCTCACCACATTGCCCATCTTCAGCTTGATCACTTGCCAAGATGCACTGTCCCCGATGAGGATCGATTCTACTTTCTCCCCGGCGTCAAATTGGATCGCTGTGACCGATTTCAAATATAAGCCAAGCTTGTAAACGTTGTGCTCGTCATATACATAACGTTTTATCCGTGCATCTGCAGCAAATCCTACAGGCGATTGCTCGGCCATGACGGGCGCCATCAACACTGCGCTGAAAAGCAGTGACAATGATAAGCTCTTTAGCATTTTTGTCTCAATAATTTTCAATCTTTAATTAGCGGTTTCGGCGTCGATCCGGTAAGCCACAACATTGAAGCCAAGCGGGTTTTTCCACACTGACTCCAAAGTGGCATTTACCTGTGGTTTGAACTGGTAACCGACGGTGACAACATAACTGCGCTCGACCGTGTCGTGCCCCTTTTCTTCTCGATGCTTGACGATGCGCACTCGGGCGAGATCCGTCGCGTTGCGGCGGTCCGAAGGGGTCAAGGAGATAGATTTGATCACAACACGAACCCGACCCTCATTGCCGTAGATTTTGGGTGGATATTGAGGCGAATCCGAGCGCCAGGTCTGGGCCAGCGTTTGCTTGGCATTGTCCGATGAACGCGCCATGACGTCTGGAATTCGGGTGCTGTTATCGGCTGGATCGTAAGTCTCGCGGTCGACAACATAGGAAACGAGTTCTGCCTGAAGGACCGCCTCCTGCTGATCGAGCGAGGCAGGCCGGACCTGGACGATCTTTTCAGCCTCGCCGGTGGTTTTATCGACCATCACCACATACGGCGTGGTTTCCTTGAGCGGCAGTACGATGACGAGGGCTACCAGCGACAAAAGGCTTGCGGCGGTGGCACAGACTGCGATTCTTGCCCAATTGTTGCGCTGATCGCGAAGGTTGAAAAAAAGCTCGTCTTCGAATGCATGCTGCGTTGCATGTTCAGCCACGCGTCCCTCCTATTCTGGTGTGCGTGCGTTTCAGCGGTAGAGATTGGCCTGTTCAGGAGACAAGGTCCCGTTGCCGCCCGAGCGGGAAGCGCCGCCGGAAGAATTATCAGCGGCGGCTGCCCTGCCACTCGGTTTCGGCGAGGAATGACCGATCATGCCGCGAGCAAGAAAATCATCCCAGCGCTGCCTCCGGATGTGTGCGCTTTGATGCATCGACCTTGCCGCCGACATCGCCGCCCCGCCCACCGAAGCGCCAGCGCCACGCGCGGTGCTTGCCGCCATTGCGCCATCTGCCAACCACCGGTTTGAGGCCCGAAGCCTGTTGTGAGCACTTTTAGCCATGCCAGCTACGGCCCCCACTGCCCCGGCGCCAACGGCGGAGACAGACGCAGAAGCTAGGGTGCTTGCCATCGTCGGGACCATGAACAGGAGAACCGTCACAGCGATCATGATTGTCGGGAACTCGAATCCGCCCTCGTCGTTGGCTAGGATTTGGGCGGCGACATACAGAACAACAGTCATCAGTGCGCTGGTGAGCAATGGCACAATCACGAAGCCCATCGTGAAGCGCGTCCAGCTCTCGAAATGTTGCCTGGTTTGAGGCATCATCAGCATGATAATGGCCAGAGGTGCCAAGCTGATCGAAACTGCAAAGCCTACTTTTGCAATCAGTACACTAATAGCGCATGCGGCGGTAAAAAACGCGCCAATGATCAGAATGAGCACACCCATAAAGACGTTTCGGAGCGCCTTGCCGACCTTGAAGACCGGAATATTCGAAAGGTAGTTTCCGCTGATGGTGAAAATCGCGTGGGCGAACTCGTCCATTGCAGAATACGTGTCCGTTATCCGCTCAGGATCGAGCACATCCTTATTCTTTGTGGGGATTTGCTTTGCCGCCCCGCGTAGCATAATCGCCGTGTAGTCGCCGGGCACATCCACCAGGACCGTATAAATGCCATGGAAATTCACCCACATCGTCGCGAATGAGTATATCAGTATATATCGCACCCCCCACAGCAGGTATATCGAGTAGTTCACGGGTTTGAATTGCGTTATGTGATTCACCGCGATGAACAACAACGCGATCAGCGCTAAGGCGGCAAGCAGCGTTCTGATTGGGTCAGCAACTCCAACGAAAATTGTCTCCGCATAATTAACGAGGGCGCCGTCAATCGTGTGGGCAATTGTTGAAATGATAGCCATGATGGTTACCTGTTGAAGTCGCCAAACAGGTTTTTGACCGCGTCCGGCTCGGCGGCTTCGGCGCCTACCGACATGAGGTAGGTTCCTGCCACCGAGGCGATCGCCGCCTGGGTGCGAAGCGTTTCGTTCAGCTGCTGCGCGACTTCGATCATCACGCGTGTGTTGATGTCGACGCTGGTTTTCAAGTCACTACTGGTGCCGAGCGCTGTGACATAATCATTGATCCTGCCCATGCTGTCGTTGGCGCGCCTGTAGGAGTCCTCCGCGGCAGACGCAGCGACAGCGCCTTGAGCCGCTGAATGAGCGACCATGACGTTGCTGAGGAGCTTGTCGTTGCGTAACGCAAATGCTTCGTCCAAGCGGTAGAGCTTGCGAATTTTGACAAGCGCTGCCTGAATGCCATCGGAGCCAACCGTCTCTCCGTTCAAGGCAGCGTTAGCCATTTCCCACGGCCCTTGCCCTGCCTTGCGGCCCGCGACGTCTGCCTCGCCATTGTTCTGCGGGAACGGCTTTGGCCCAGATACGGCAGCAAGCTGTGCTTGAGCCGCGTCCTGGATCCGGCTTAGCAGCTTTTCAGCTACGTGCGCCGACGTAAGCAATTGCGTGGTGCCCCCGCCCATCAGGCGGGACAGCTCAACCATATATGTCAGCAGCTCGACAGCGTTCTGGTCGTAGCTTGCCTGCGCGCCGTCGGGCGCCGCAGGCAGCGCCGCGATAGGCGGCAGGGGCACAGGCGCGATCGCGCTTTCTTGGGCGTAAGCCTCATGAAGCAACAGACCGGTCCCGAGCAGAAGGCCAGTCGCAGCCTGGAAAAAATGTTTCATGTGACGGTTCCTTCGGCTTGACGGTCAAGGGTTTCCCAGGTGCAGACGCAATTGTTCTCCCGCGTCGCGGGGACGGATTGGCAGGCGGTAAGGGGGACGAGTATCAATGTGAGAAAGATCAGGGACCTCCTCATTTCAGCATCTCCATTTGAAAATTGGGCACATTGCGCCATTCGGCAGGCGCGTCTTGCCCGCGTCCGCCTCCCAGAACGTCGATTCCCCTACCAATCGACCCGAGCGCGAAATCCAGAACGACGCTGTCACCGCCCGATTTCAACAGCACGAGGTGGTTGCCAACGTTACTTGTCTGAAGGAACGCGCTCTCCGCGGGCGTCAGGTTGAGGGGTGCGAGCTCGGCTTCGGTATTGTAGGCGCTGGGATAGATCAGACGCGTGACGGCGCTTTCCAATATGGCGTCGCCGGCGGCGCTGTTGATGAGGTGCGACACACGCTGTGTCAGGAGAACGACCGCAACGTTTTTCTTGCGCATCGTTAGCATCCAGTCCTTGAGGCGCAGTTCGAAATACGAATCGTCGAGCAGTTTCCAGGCTTCATCTAGGACGAGCAGAGTTGGAACTTCGTCTTCCACCAGCCGTTCCACGCGCCGGAAGACATAGCTCAGCCACGCTGTGCGGACGACGTCATTATCGAAAATTTCTGTGAGGTCAAATGCGGTGATCCGGCTGTCGAAAGCGAGCGCATCGACCTCCTTGCCGCCGAACAGCCAGCCGAACTGGCCAGTTTCATCCCACCGGCCAAGCCGGTTATGGAGGTCGCCATCGTCGTCCGTCGCACGCAGCTGGCTACGGAACTGTTCGAAATTCTGGAGGCGAGGGTCAGCTGTCGCGTTGGCCTGAACGGCATCGTTCAGGGCTTGAACCTGCACCGGCTTTAGTTCTCCTCCTTCATTGCTGGCCAATGCCATTAGCCAATCCGACAGCCACGCTGTGCCGCGGTTGTCTGCCTCCGCCCGCATTGGGTTGAAGCCTGTTTCCTGGCCCATACGCACGGAAGAATACGCCCCCCCCATGGCGCGGGCCGCCATCTCGAAACCATTGTCCTTGTCGAAAAGTATCATGCGAGCGCCAAGCCGTTGGGCCTGGCTAAGCAGAAACGCGACACCGAGCGTCTTGCCGGATCCGGTTTGGCCAAGCACGAGCGTGTGAGCGACCGTGCGCTGACCCGGCTTGCCTGGTAGGTGGAAATTAAAACGGAACGTTTCGCCGCTCGCTGTCGGGAAGATTGTCACGCAGTCGCCCCAAGGACATCGCTCCGGTGGGTTGCCTTTCGGCAAGCCGTGCATGGCGCAAAGTTCTGCGAAGTTCTGAGAGGAGATCATTGCCGCTCGTGTGCGGTAACTGAAGTTGCCAGGATGCTGGGCGAAATAGACGGCCCGGGCAGAGAAGCTCTCGCGCACGATTGCAGCACCTGCTTCCTGCATGGCGCGCGTGACATACGCCATGGCCTCCTCAAGCTCCTCGCGCGTTTCGCAGAACACCGCGATGCTGCAATGATGGTCGCCAAAGACGACACGACCGGATGCAACGTCGTCCTCGGCCATTTCGAGCTGTGCCATCAGGGAGACGGCCGCATCCTCTGCCGCCCTCATCTGTTTGCGCACACGAGCGATCTTCCCTTGGGCGGCAATGTTATCGATTGGAGTAAAGCTCTGTGAGACGACGGTATCGTAGGGTAGGTTGAGCCTGTCGAGGATTCCGGGAAAGGTCTCGGTCGGATAGTCCTTTACGGATATGAGGGTGCCGTAGCGTTTGAGGCTGGGGTTCGGATGGTCACACTCGAAGACCCTGCCGCGGAACGTGACTGTCGAGGTTGCCAGGAGATCAGCGACCGGGACAAACCTCTTGCCCGGAATCAGAGGCCCACTTGATCCGTCGGTCAGCGTGCGCAACATGCCGAGCCATCGGCCATCCAAGACCGTGAGGCGGCGAGGCTTTGCCTCACTTAGACTGACCATGCAGGTTGTGATCATCTGGTCGAGGCGGACCGCGCGCGCGGCGACCTCGTCACGACTATAGCTATCCTTGTGGGCAAACAAATTGACCAGTTTGGTCAGTTTTTTCGGTGGCCGGATCACCATGGTGATCATCGTGACACGATCGCGCAGCCCGATGTTCTCAAGATAATGGCGCCAGCGCCGGTCGATCTCCTCGTTAAACGGATCTCCTTTGAGCGGCCGCAAGTTGGGCCGAGCGGCAACGGATATGCGGTGAACGTAGTACCCAACATTACCGCGCTGTTGGGCAATGAAGCGAGAAAACGCGTTACTCAGCTCGGCTGTCTGCCGGCTGTCGATTGTGTCGGCATTGACGCCTTCGACGACAAAAGCGCCCATTAGATCGCCGTCCCGCAACATCAAGGTGACGTCGTCAACGCTGCTCAGATATGGCAGTTGGCTGGCAAGTTGGTCGCTTTTGGGAGCGCCTTGTCGCATCGCCCGACGGGGAGGTGCCTCAAGCACGGTAGACCAGCCCTTCGCCTTTCAACAGTGCCGCGCTCATCCGAGTGCTTTGCACGGTTGCGATGAAGACATCGATTATTTTTGGATCATGGGCGGCCAGCGCACGCAGCGCGCCGTAGCCAATACTGCCCACCACCGCCAGGTAGATGAACGATTGGGTGATGAGGAAGCCCAGCATGACGGCACAGATGAGAACGACCAGATATGTGATCGGCAACCCCGCAAAGGCGACCTCTCGCGTCAAGCCTATGAAAAGCGTCGTGCGTTGAATGGTCTGTACTCCATTGAAACCGCGACGCAGCCCGCAGCTTTCGAGAAAAATGAACAGGGGACGGCGCCGGATCGAGATTATTTTGGGCTCAGACCATGGACGAAACTGGCGCCGCCAAAGACGATCGCGATGCCAACGATAACGGATACCGCGAACGTCCAGTCCATCCGGCCAGTCATGAATGAAAAGCCGACGGCGATGACAGCCAGGGCAGAGATCGCAACGCCAATCGGGCCGGTGATCGCTGCCACGATCGCGTCAAGAAATGTTGTCACACCGTTGAAATCCTGAGCGGCGCTTGGAGTGGCAAAAATCAGGGTCACGAACGCAGCAGTGCAGGCGATCGAGAAGACTTTTCCGTAGTCAAGCTTAGTAAATAGTTTATTCATATTTTCCCTCTTGGAATGTTAAACTTTGGACAACTCACAACATGATATTGTCTTCAGCCATACTTTTGCTTTTGACGTTTTCCTAGCGACCCCTCGAGAGCTCGCGGCACTCGATTCCACGCGCTTTGGTCGGATATAGCCTTGCCGGGTCGTGAAGATATCATGCTCTCTCAGATGACCCTGTTGTCCTACTTACCCACGGATCTGGATCAATGAAATCTCCTATACATGTGCCATTCATCTGTGCAGCTGTCTAAGGGAATTGGGTTTCATTTGTAGTGTTGAGCATATTTCATTCGTAACAAAAGAAGAGATGACCTGGATCCCGGCGGGAAATCCATGAAGTGAGCGAGACCGCCGCGCGCCATCATGAAAGCCCGAAGGCCTGGAGAACTGGGTCGAGGGTGACGGAAGGCTTGGCCCGCTTGCTCGGTCGTTCACGACAGTACCCGGCCGATGGCCCGCTCGTTTGCGATGCATTTTGTACCGGATGGGAGGCCCAGCCGGGGCAGATCACAGACCATCTGGATACGGGACGGCGAGCGGGCATTGCTGGTGTTGCGGAAGCTCGCGCACCGATTGGCTCAAATCGCGAAATGCCTTCGGCGGGAGAGCCGCGCACGCTCGATTCTGAACCGATACCGAGCTCACCGGCTATTCGTCGTCCCTTCAACCTCCGCCTCGCCGCTGCCGATATGTGGGGCGTCTGGGCCCTGATGAGGTCCGTGCCGGCAGCCGGCGCGACCAGCGCGGCTGCCGGAATCGGTGTTGTGCGCATGGCCGGGCTGCCTGGGCCCCTAGTTTAGCAGTCGGTCGGAGACTGTTAGTTCACGCCACATCTCAGAATCAGACCGAGGACAAATGCAACTGATAGCTGGGAAAGAGCTTAGCGGTTTTGCTCCACGGATCGCATTCATACGTGCTTTTGGGTGGACTCGGGATCCGATCTGACGCTTCAGAGGCTTAACCTCTTAGCGTGCTGGCAGTGTGCTTCTTACGGACATTTCGAACACATCGAGCAGGATTGCCAGTCCGACCCCGCATGCTGTGAGGATGAGGCCGAACATGAAGATGCGGTTAGCGCGGTCGAAAACCTGCCGGCGTAGCGAGCCTACGTCAAGCAGTATGGACAGCGCCCGCATCTGCAGCGCGATGCCGCCCAGGATGGGTGCGACGGCGAAAAGATCATGCAGCTGCCACGGCACCGGGTTCGCCGCCCAGTGCGTGACGAAGCCCAACGAGAATGCGAGCAGGATGCCGACGACGGTGATGGTGCCATTGCGGAACATAGTCTCGATCAGCTCTTCCTTCGGATCCTGCTCGTCCAAGCTATCCTCCATTACCGCAATCAACCGGATCGTTCGCGGGCCGGACTAATGTCGCCCGAAAATGCGTAGCGGCTTTTGAGATACAAGAGAATTGCGCCAGTGGAAAGCTGGGTAGATCGCACCGGCGGCATCAGAGCCGGACATCGTCGCGAAGCGGCCAGACAGACGGAAGTGGCGTACGCGGAACCGTCATAAACAGCAGCAACGGGGCTGCACGAGACCCCTCTTCCTGTTGCTGAAACGACCAAACCGGGCAGTAGTGCCAATAGCCGTCATGGCGAACATAGGTATCCGACTGGGACTGTAGGTCGCATAGCTGCCAAAGCAGAGCCGCCGTCTACGACGACCATGGACGCTCGGCGGCTGCTACTGGCGATCTTGGTACCGAGCGCTCTGGCGGCGGATAGTGGTGATCAGGCTGGAACGCGGTGGAATTACGCTTCGTTTGGGGATTCGCCCCTGTATGCTCGATTGTCGGGGCTGCGGCTCATTAAAATGGGCGCGCTGAAAGGCCCTCGTAACATCATGTTTGAAACCAGGTGCACCGGCCAGGAGTCGCCCTCACCTCGGGAAGGATGCTGACAGAGGCGTCGCCGGGGATCTCACCCGGCTCGCTTCAGCAATGCCCTGCTTGGCTGCGGAGATCGAGTTGAGGATCGACTCCGGGCGGAATCAGAGCCGTTTGCCCATAGCCGGTTCAGGCCTGAGATCTGGGCTCAAAGCGAGGTAGCCGAACTCGGCCTCGAGATTTGGATGGTCACGGCTCCGTTCCGATACCACCACCGCAATGCCCGGACACATTATTTATATGTTTTCAGGGAGATAGATGTCGAACGGAAGAAATGTCTGCCCCGGCGTGGTCGCGCAACCGGTTTCGATGGCCCGGGCCATCAGCGTCATCAGCTCCTGGCAAAGCCGGCGCAGTGGCGTGGCGACCGCCATCGTGATGACGCCATCGGCGAGCGCGGCCCGTGACTCCGGCGTGATCTCGTTAACGATGGCGACAATGTCCCTGTCTTTGCCTTCTTCTCTGATCGCCGAGATTGCGCCCTCCATGCCGCCGCCGGCGACATAGAAGCCGACGAGCTCGGGTTCACTCTGGATCATATCCAGTGTTGCCTCGTAGGTGATCCGTCGCGTGTCGACGCTCATGGGGATGTCAAACACCTCGAACATCGGCGCGCGCTCACGAAAATAGGAACGAAAGCCGATTTCCCGAAGCTCATGAGCCTGGTAACGCTCACTGACCGCAAAGACCGCCACCTTGCCCTGCCGTTTTGCGGCTTTGGAAAACATCCATGCTGCTGTCCGCCCGACCTTGCGGTTGTTTAGGCCGACGTAACCCTCGCGAACGCCGGCGGCGAAATCGGAAAGCAGCGAAAAAACTGGGATGCCTTTCGCTTTGAGTTCTTCGACGGCTGCCGTGATCATCGGATGGTCCGGCGCCACCATGGCGATCGCGTGGCAGTGGCTCCCAAGCTCCTGGAGAGGTGCGATCAGATCGCCCGGCACATGCGACGGCACGAATTCGATAAGCGAGGTGCCGTGGAAGGCCTCTGACGCATTGACTGCGGCTTCGATTTCGCGCGCGAAGTCTTGGTAGAAATGCTGTGCCGGTTTTCTGAGGACAAAGCCAAGCTGATAGCGCGGCGGATCCGGGTTCGCACGCCGCTCGACACGGCCGGCCGCATGAAAGCCAATTGCATTGGCCGCTTCGTAGACCCGCAGCGCAGTTTGCTTCCGGACCGGATGGCGGGCGTTCAAAACCCGGTCGACGGTCGCCACGCTGACTCGGGCTTCGCGGGCGAGATCCACAATCGTTGGTCGCTTGGCCATGAATCCGATTCAGCTGACTTTCTAAGGAGGAGGATACGTCGATGACGAAGCTTAATAAAATCCTTTCGCGCTTACATTGATGCCGCGATCCGGGAACCTGTGTCTTCCGAAATCGGGCGGCCGCGCCGAGAGCCCGTTTTTCGAAATTGAGGATGAGCGTTTTTACCTATGAAATTTGCGAGCATGGACGAGGATCGTGGCCTGAGAGACGTGTCTATGCGATGCTCGTAGTCGCGCACGAGGCGGCTCGCAAGACCACGAGCTTGGCGGCACCATTTGGACGGTGCCGCCTTGGATCAGAAGCGGTAGGTCACGCCTGTGCCGATCAGCCAAGGATTGAGCTTGGCTTTGCCCGTGACGTTCGTGCCGCCGACCACTGCGTCAAATTTCGGCTCGAGAAAGAGCTTCTTGACGTCGAAATTGACGCCCCAGTGCTGATCCAGCGCGTAGTCGAATCCGACCTGCACAGCGCCGCCGAATGTGTTCTTGACGTCGAGAGCGTCGGCGCTTCCAGTGTCCTGGTTATAGAAGACCGTGTAGTTTACGCCCGCGCCGACGTAGGGCTTGAAAGCGCCAAAATGGGTAAAGTGGTATTGCAACGTGAGGGTCGGCGGCAGCACCCAAGTCTTGCCGATCTTGCCCAGCCCACCGATCGTTCCCTCGCCGTAGATATTGGCGTAGGTAGTGCCGAGTACGAGTTCAGCGGCGAGATTGTCGGTGAAGTAGTATGTAAAGTCCAATTCCGGAATCACCGTATCCGAATAAGAGAGGCCGGAGCCGGGAATTCCGTTGACGTTACCCTTATCGTCGGTGATCACCCCCAGCGCACGCAAGCGAACTTGCCAGGGGCTAGGTTCGACGACGTGGACCGTGTTCTGCGTCACACCCCCCAATTGTACATCCGCTGCCACCGCCTGCTGCAGTCCTGTCAGGACAAGGGCAATGCCAAGTGTGATTCCGCGTCCCAGCCTTATCCAGTCTCTCATCATGCTCTCCTTGAAATCCGAAATTCGGGTGCGCGGCAGCAATGTCAGCCGTGACAAGACGCTCGGTTGATCTAGATCAATGATGGAATGGAATTGATTGAAGTGACACATTTCTTCACAAAACTGTCATGTGATCGCGGACCCCGGCAGCAAGGCGACGCATAGGTTCAAAAGATCGAATAGCCCTGTTACGCGGCAAAGCAGTCGCAAGGGGCGCAGACTTGGAGTCTGGCATATCGCGATCTGATCGTGGCAGGGGCCGAGCCCAGTCCGATGCCTTTGAGGCGGCTCCTTTGACAGTGAGCAGCATCATCCGCTCGGTGACGTTTACGGCGACCCACATCGTCGGCGGACCCAAGGTCTATGCCGTGATTCCCTGACCAAATCACGGAGCCCTCTGCGACAGCCCTGCCCGACAAGCGTCTGGCCGGTCGGCCGCCTTAGTTGCTGGGCCAGATGTCAGCTGCGTCGGGCACGCCAATCCCGCGGTCTGCGGCGATTGGCGGCGGCCAAGGCGACCTACCTCTTTGCCGCCCAAACATAGCGTTTTCGCTGGCCGCGACCGCAGCGCGCCTTGCGGCGAGCGAAGCTCCGATCCTTGCTGCAGGATGGACCGAATCATCTACAACCGGGCCGCAGCCGGGCCAATCGCCTTCATCAAGACCATCCACGCCGGGTGCTGCAAGCCCGGCAGATGGGCGCCCATTTTTGCAGAACTTGATCGGATCATTCCTCCACAAGAAACATTCGTTTCGACCACGAGAGCGGTTCGGGCGAAAACATCTTGCGCCGTGGAGGAGGAAATGCACCTCATCCGGCTCCCGGGCGACGGCAATCGCGTGGCGGAAACGCGCGTCAACAGGACCAGCAAACGGTCAAAGGTTCGGAGAAGATGAGCAAGCCGTCGTGCGCAGATGCGGATGGAGTATCTCCAACAACGTTTGCGCCGCTCAAGAATCTTACGTTTAGATCGATTTGGCTGGCCACGCAGGTTTCCAGCCTTGGCTGGCTGATGCAGACTGTTGCGATCAGTTGGCTCATGGCAACGATCTCGAAGTCCGATCTGAACGTGGCGCTGGTGCAAGCGTCAACGACGCTGCCCGCGTTTTTTCTGTCTGTCTTTGCCGGCGCTATCGCCGACAACTTCAGCCGCCGTAAAGTCATGTTCGCTGGCTGGTGCGTGATAGCGCTGGCATCAGCGTTGCTGGCTTGCCTGGTGGCGCTGGGACTTGTCGACCCTTGGATTGTCCTTGGCTTAAGCTTTTTGGCGGGATGCGGCGTGGCATTCACCGACCCCGCTTGGCATGCCTCGGTTGGCGATGTTCTGCGCAAGAGCGATGTTCCAGCTGCCGTCACGCTAATATCGGTCGGATATAATGCTGTTCGCAGTATCGGCCCGGCGCTTGGCGGCTTCGTCGTCGCCTCTTTTGGACCTCTGACCGCCTTCGCCGTGGCGACGCTGAGCTATCTGGCCTTGCTGTGGACCATACAGCGGTGCACATGGAAGGTCCCCTCCTCACCTCTCCCGCGCGAGTCGATGTCCACGGCCATTCATGACGGGGTGCGCTTTACGGCGATGTCCTCAGAGATCAAGGCGGCAATCGCACGCGGAACTCTTTTTGGGTTGGCCAGCATCGCGATACTGGCGTTGCTCCCTCTGGTTGCTCGCGATCAGTTGAGCGCAGGGCCAATCGCGTATGGCATCCTGATGGCCGGCTTCGGCACCGGCGCCTTCGCCGCGGGTATCTGCAACAACGTCTTGCGACGAACGCTGTCTCAGGAGCGGCTGATCACGCTCGCTTGCATCGCCTGCGCCGCGTGTGCGCTTTCACTTGCTCTGACGCCATCGCTTGCAGTGGCTGCTATCGCGCTCACGCTGGGCGGCGCGGGTTGGGTTGTCACTTGGACTGGACTTGACGTCAGCGTGCAATTGGCGAGCCCGCGGTGGGTCGTAGGTCGCACCCTGTCGATCTATTATGCCTTTTCGGCGGGCGGCATCGCAGCCGGCAGTTGGCTGTGGGGCACGGTTGCTCAGAATTATTACCTGAGTTGGGCACTTGAAAGCTCCGCTGGAGCTCTGTTGCTGGTCGCTGCAACCGGGTTCCTGTTGCCCATCCGCCAATGGAGAGAATCAGACCAGGACCCTCAGGGATTCGACGCGCCTGCGGTTGCGCTCGATTTGAAGCCGCGAAGTGGCCCGATCGTCGTTAAGATCGACTACTTGATACCGGAGAAAAACGTCGAGGCTTTTCTGGAGCAGATGCGTGAGCGGCGACGGGTTCAAAGTCGCGTCGGTGCTCGGCACTGGACCCTGCAGCGCGACCTGCAGGAACCTTGCCGTTGGACAGAGACTTTTCGCACGCCGACCTGGACGGACTATCTACGTCTTAATCATCGACTTACCGCCGCGGATAGGGAACTGGACGGGCGTTTGCTCGAATTGAATGCCAGAGAGCTTGCGCCTCAAACAAAGCTTTCAATCGAGCGACCGACGGGCCCGGCTCGCAAACGGCATCAACCGGCGCCTTTTTTCTCCCGCCCCTAAGCGCTTCATAAGGGTGAGGCGACAAGGGTTCGTAACAAAGCGAAGCGACCGTAAGTTACGCGCAAATGGCGATAGACCAGCGGCGGGCGCGGCGGGTTTTATCCAGCTACATCGCGGAGTCGGCGATTGTTTGGAGGCAAATGATCTCCACTGTCGCGAGCGCGAACTTGCCAAGAACGAAGCATCGATGCCGTGCGGCTGGGTCAAGCACCGGGTTGTCGTGATAGGGTAGGCGGTCCGGATGCCTCTGCAAATTGCCGTGCTGGAGCCTGTGCAAGGCTCGCACTGCGATACCGACGCCCGCAGCGTTGTTGGCGGCGTTTGGTGAAGTGTTGAGCAGGCTGGCGCGCGAGGGGAGCGACCGCAGAGCGAGCACCTCGGCATGGCGCTCGCGAGGGCCGCAGAACTGCTTAAGCCTGCACCTTTCCCCCGGCCGATTTGCAGGCGGCGATCCACTGCATGGCGGAGGCTGGATCTACCAATATGCCTGCCCGCTCCGAAAAGCCGAGAAAGGCATTGCGCGCAGCGCTTAAGGGTTTGCGCGCATCGTGTGCATCATAGCAGACCCGGAGGGCGGTCTCGTGGATCAGGTCTCTGCGATCTCCCGGCCATTCAATGAGAAATTCAATTGCGTCCGCGAGGCTGGCAATCTCTTGCACCATGTATGGGGCACGCGTCACGAAAATGGGGCTGCTGAAACCTTCAGCGTTCATTCTTTCCTCCGAACCTGGCGATTATTTTTTGAAGAGGCCGCAGCCTCGACACTGTGCGACCATCGCAGACTATTCTGTCCGGGAGATGACGGTTCACAGGAAAAAAAGCCGTGTTGTGGTATGAGCAAGTGGCTCTTTGTCAGTTATGATCGGCAGCGGCGTTGACCTGTTGCAGTGCCTCGGTTGTCGCGTCGCCGGTATCGGCTGGTTATCGGCTGGTACTCGGCTTTTCGAGTCGACTTGCAGTGCAAGCAGGCAGCGGTGTGAGTAAGCCCTGATAGCCCTCAGTCGCAACGCAGAATTTGCGCTTCGAGCGCGGCGGCCACGAAAGCGCGCCGAGCGACAGCTGGATGGGCCTCACCTCGCAACACTTGCAGACAGGCGTCCATTGCTATCTTCCGTTTCTCGGTCTTGCGGCTGAAATCCCGCAGCAAGATTGTAGCCACGTCGTTGACATCGAAAACGATTCGCTCGGCGCCACGACGGCCAACCTGAATGACGATTGGCCTCGCAAATCTCGAGCCGGTCATCTCACCCCTCCCAAACTAGCCATTCGGCAAATAAGGCCTGGTTCTCGCAACCGGCACCGTTGGCGCCCCAGAGACTAGCCGCATCAGCAGACTAGCCGCATCAGATGTGCTGTTCTCAACCATGCTCGCCTGTGCCCTCGGGAGTCGGTCCACTCGTGCAGAAAGCAGGGCACAGCCAAGATCTCACTTTGCCGCGTCTATATCCATGCACCAGCGCCCTGTCGGTTGCAACGCCGCGAGGTGCTGCACGCGGCGGCTTGGCCCACATCTATTCGTGGCCAGATTTAAATCTGCTGTGTCTGCCACTTGCGCCGCGTCTGCGGCTGACAGGCGTTAATTGCCTGGGATCCCACTTCCTGTGCTGCAGCTGCGCGTATGCAATTTCGCTGGAGACAACGGTGCCTGCTCACAGGTCATGGCTGCCCGGTAACAGGGCAATTTCGCTGACCAGCTTTTCAACCCAGCCGTGACGCACCAACGTCTGGGATTTTGGCGTATAACACGGACGCCGTTAAGCCAGGATCTGCATCCAAGCGGGCCGCGGCCCGCCCCCTTCATAGGCCGCATTTGTTTGGATGCCGGTCGTGCAGATGATTGCGAACTGGCCTCGCGGTCACGGGGGTCGATCAACGCGATTGCCGGGAGCTGAGGATCTGGCGGAAAGCCGTTTGAGCTAAGCCACGCCACAGACGGGTTCAGCGAGAGGCATGGATGGCCAGCAGACGAGCGGCCGCGACAAGTGCATCGTGGAAGGCAGTACTCATCAGTCGTTCACGCAGCAGATTTGCCGGGTTGCGGAACGGCTGTACTGCCAAAGCTTAAAATACCTCAGTCTTCGAATTCGTCGTTTGGATTAGTCGTTTGTTCGGGCAGCCCTGCGGCGAAGCCGCTCGCGAGCGCGCCTCAGCAGCGCAGGAGCGAGCGAGCGGGGAGAGCGGCTGAGGCGCCGGAATGTCGTTTGCGGAAAACCAAGCTGATCGGGGGGCCTCCGGTGGCGCATGGCTGCGCTGTTGACGCGCCGACAGGCTTGGTACAGGCTCTATTAAATCGATTATAGAACGCTTCGTTTTCGCAGCGGCTCCAACAAAAATAGGGAACATGGACGACCACGCAAAAGGAATCAGGAAAGGCACAGAGGTGGGCAAGGCCAACGACATCAAAGCGGACCTGATCGCCGTTGTTGTCGCGGTGAACGATCATGAGCCTCGCGTTCTCACAATCGGCCAGGCTAATGCGCTGCCCTCCGGTCCGTTCGAACTCGGCCATCGTTCCCTTCAGTCGGGCCTCAGGTCGTGGGTGGAAGAACAGACCGGGCAGCCGCTGGGCTATATAGAGCAGCTCTACACCTTCGCCGATCGCGACCGGGTCGGCACCGGGCAGCGTGTGATCTCGATCAGCTATCTCGCACTTACTCGAGAAGAAGAGGCAACGCAGTCGGACAGGCGCCGTTGGGAGAGATGGTACGACTATTTCCCCTGGGAGGACCACCGCTCCGGTACTCCATCGATCCTGGCGAAGGTTTTGCGACCGCGCCTGCTCAAGTGGGCGGATAGCGCAGGTGACAATGAGACACGCCGAGAGCGCCGGCAGCGGTCCGCGGTTGCCTTCGGCTTCGACGATCGGACATGGAATGAGGAACTGACACTCCAGCGTTATGAGCTGCTCTACGAAGCAGCCATGGTGGGAGAGGCGACCGGCGGGCAATCTTCAGCTGCTCGGTCGGTTGCAGGTGAATTGATGATCGCCGATCATCGCCGGATCCTGGCTACGGGAATTGCGCGACTGCGCTCCAAAATCAAGTACCGGCCCGTGGTTTTCGAACTGATGCCGCCGGTCTTCAGCCTTCTACAATTGCAGCGAACCGTGGAAGCCCTGGCGGGCAGGCTTCTTCACAAGCCGAACTTCCGTCGGCTCATCGAGCAGCAGGAGTTGGTCGAGCAAACCGGCGAGACCACCGCCGATACGGGCGGTCGACCGGCTAAGCTTTATCGCTTTCGCCATGCGGTTCTCGACGAGAGGGCTGTCGCCGGGACAAAATTGCCAACAACGCGGGCTTGACAATCCCCTTATACTCACCGCAAGAATATGCATCTTATATTCAGGTCGAGTATAATCGGAGGTGTCGATGACCACCGCGTTGCCATCGAGCGCATCCTTGTACGACCGCGTCCAACGCGTGATTCCGCTGATCGAGTGGTCGGCGTTTTCCGACGACATCGACGCCATTCTGGCGCTCAAGCGCGAGCGCAACGCCGTGATCCTCGCTCACAACTATCAGACGCCCGAGATCTTCCACTGCGTAGCCGACATTGTCGGCGACAGTCTGGCGCTCGCTCGGGAGGCAATGACGGTCGACGCCGATGTCATCGTGCTCGCTGGCGTGCATTTCATGGCCGAGACGACGAAGCTTCTTAATCCGGCCAAGACCGTGCTCATCCCGGATATCAGCGCCGGCTGCTCGTTGGCCGACTCGATCACGCCCGCAGATGTGCGGCTGCTGCGGGAGCGTTACCCCGGTGTTCCAGTCGTCACCTATGTCAATACCGGCGCCTCTGTGAAAGCCGAAGCAGACATCTGTTGCACTTCGGGCAATGCGCGGGCTGTGGTCGAGTCGCTCGGCGTGCCGCGCGTGATCATGCTCCCCGACGAATATCTGGCGAGGAACGTCGCCGCTCAAACGGACGTCGAGATCATCGCCTGGAAGGGCCACTGCGAGGTGCATGAGCGCTTCACGCCGGCAGACATCCGCGAACTGCGGGAGGCGCATCCGGGCGTCACCGTGCTTGCTCATCCCGAATGTCCGCCGGAGGTTGTCGCCGAAGCCGACTTCGCCGGCTCGACTGCGGCGATGTCGGACTATGTCGCGCGGCATAAGCCGGCGCGCGTGGTGCTGATGACGGAATGCTCGATGAGCGACAACGTCGCGGTCGAGCATCCGGACGTCGATTTCGTGCGCCCATGCAATCTGTGCCCGCACATGAAGCGCATCACGCTCGCCAATATCCGGACTGCGCTCGAGGAGAACCGTCACGTCGTCACCATCGATCCGCGTGTCGCCGAGCGGGCCCGCTGGGCCGTCGAGCGCATGCTCTTCGTATGACGGCGGACATCCATGACATTCGCGGAGCGCCGGTCATTGTCGGCGCCGGCCTGGCGGGCCTGATGACGGCACTTCATCTGGCGCCGCAACCGGTCATCCTTCTCTCCAGGACGCCACTTGGAACGGATGCCTCAAGCACGCTCGCCCAGGGCGGGCTCGCGGCAAGTCTCGGCGAGGACGACAGTCCCGAGCTACACCTCGCCGATACGCTTGCCGCCGGCGATGGGCTTTGCGACGAAGCGATCGCCAGGCGTGTCGTTGAGGCCGTACCTCAAGCCATTGACCACCTCATTCGTCTGGGCGCTCCCTTCGACCGCGCCCTGGACGGGAAACTGCGGCTCGGCCTAGAGGCGGCGCATTCACGCCGCCGCATCGTGCACGCCGCCGGCGACGCCACCGGCCGCGAGTTGTTCCGGGCGCTACTCGCCGTGGCGCGGCGAACACGTTCGATCACGATCATGGAAGGCATGACAGCCCATAGGCTGGTTGTCGCGGAGGGCAGCATTGTCGGTGTGCTGACTGTGCTGCACACAGGCGTGTTTGCATTGCCCACGCGGCGTGTGGTGCTTGCGACCGGCGGTATCGGCGGCCTCTTCAGCGACACCACGAACCCACTCTCTTCCTTCGGGCACGGCCTGGCACTTGCCGCCTGCGCCGGCGCGGAACTTGCCGACCTGGAATTCGTACAGTTCCACCCGACAGCACTCGACACGCCGCGCCGGCCAATGCCGCTTATAAGCGAAGCAGTACGTGGCGAGGGCGCGGTACTGGTGGACGAATACGGTCACCGTTTTCTTGCCGCTACACCTGGCGCTGAACTCGCATCGCGCGACGTGGTCGCGCGGGCGATCGCCAATCAGCTCGCCGCCGGGCATCGTGTCTATCTCGACGCCCGGCAATGCCTCGGCCCCAAATTCGCAAAACGTTTCCCGGCGATCGATGCGGCTTGCAAGCAAGCCGGCATCGATCCGGCCGTGGAGCCGATCCCGGTGCGTCCCGCGGCCCACTATCACATGGGCGGCGTGGCCGTTGACGCGGAAGGGCGCAGTTCCGTCTCCGGCCTATGGGCCTGCGGCGAGGTTGCATGCACCGGACTGCACGGCGCCAACCGGCTCGCCAGCAACTCGCTGGCCGAAGCGGTGGCAACAGCCGCCTGGGTCGCGGCAAGCGTCGCCGGCACCTGCGCGGGCTGGCAATGGGCCAGGCTCCCCGCAATCCTTCCACTGCGACCCGACCCTTCATCGATACGCCAAGTCGTCTCCAATGCGCTCGGCATCTTTCGCAATGGCAAAGTGCTTCGCGAGGCGATCTCTACCCTTCTGCCGATCGCGGTTGGCGAAACGACGGCGGCCGACCCGGCACTGGTGGCGCTATTGATCGCGATCGCGGCATTCCGGCGCGAGGAGAGCCGCGGCTCGCACTGCCGATCCGATTTCCCTGGGCGCGATGCTGCCGCCCTCCCCTCGCGACTGACGCTGTGCACAGCCTTTGAGAATGCCGTCGCGCTCAACTGGCAAGCATGCGAACGGAGCTGTATATGACTTCCCTTGCACCGCTTCCGCAGATCATCATGGAACCCATTGTCCGCAATGCCCTTCTGGAAGATATGGGCAGAGCCGGCGACTTAACGAGCGATGCGATCATCCCGGCCGATTGCAAGGCGACGCTCGCGTTGAATGCCCGGCAGGCCGGTGTTGTTGCTGGGCTCGATCTGGTGATGTTTGCCTTCCTGCTGGTCGATCCCGGGATCAGCATGCAGTTGCGCTGTCCCGAGGGCGGCAAAGTGTCAGTCGGCGAAACCATCGCCATCGTTAACGGGCCGGCGCGCAGTCTGTTAACGGCCGAGAGAACGGCGCTCAATTTTCTGTGCAAGCTGAGCGGCATCGCAACGGCCACGGCCGCGCTCGTCCACGCGGTGCGCGGCCATAACGCAAAGATCGTGTGCACGCGAAAGACAACACCGGGCCTGCGTGCGCTGGAGAAATATGCCGTGCGCGCTGGCGGCGGCGCCAATCACCGCTTCGCGCTCGACGACGCCGTGCTCATCAAGGACAACCACATCGCCATTGCCGGCGACATCCGCACCGCGATCGAGCGCGCGCGCAGCGCCGTTGGCCACATGGTCAAGATCGAGGTCGAGGTCGACACGCTGGACCAGTTGGAGATGGCACTACAAGTCGGAGTGGACGCCGTGCTGCTCGACAACATGTCGGTCGAGGAGCTTGCCCGCGCGGTGGCAATGGTGGGTGGCCGGGCCATCACCGAGGCCTCCGGTCGAGTGACGCCGAAAACGGCTTCGGCAATTGCCGCGACCGGCGTCGATCTTATCTCGGCCGGCTGGCTCACCCACAGCGCTCCCATCCTCGACATCGGCCTCGACATGCCGGCGGACCGGAATTGCAGCAGACATTTGAACTGAGGGAAAGGACATGAACCGGAATCCCAGGAACGCCTTTGGTCGCAGGCAAAGCTGCGCCAGTTCGTCTTCAGTTGCATCTTCACCGATTGCCGACGAAAGCCCGTGCGCTGAAGGGCTATACGGTTCAAGCGGTGAGGCGATCCGACAAACAAAAGACCGCGTCGAAACACTTGGCTTCAAGCGGTTCATGCTGAGGATATCGGTTGAGCGGACGATGGCGCAGACGGAGCTTTCGTTAGAAACACGGGAAACTGCCCTCTCCTTTCTGGCACCGGTCTCCGGATCCTCAACGAGAGGTGGCGGATCAGCAGTCCGCGACAACACTGGCCAGCCAGTCGATGATTCACGAGGACACGATGCAACGAAGCTGAACCCAATTTGACCGCGGGGGCCTTCTTCGATGAGATACCAAGGTGATCCCTGCCCAAGAACCTGGTCTTCCGCGCCCAAACGGTGCACCGCGAAAAAGCAACCCACGGGCAGGCGCCGACACGAATAGGGACCGCGAGGCGGGTAGGTTTAGAAAGTTGTCTGGAGAACAAAGGAATGCGTAAGATCATCGCCGGCAAGCTCCACGGCATCTACGTCACCGAAGCCAACCTTAACTACCATGGCTCAATCACGCTCGACCCCGACCATTGCGAGGAAGCAGGCATCGTGCCGATGGAGTTCGTCGATATTTGGAACAAGAATTCGGGTGCACGGATCTCCACCTATGTGATCCTTGGCCAGCGCGGATCGCGCTGCTGTGTCCTCAACGGGGCCGCGGCGCGCACCTGCCAGCCTGGCGATCAAGTCATCATCTGCAACTCGGTCTACATCCACGAGGCGGAGTTGATCGCGCTCAAGCCGCGCGTGCTGACCTTCGACGAGGACAATCGCATCGTTGATCGACTGGGCTACTCGGTCGGGCGCAATGGTGATGGAGGCTACAGCTTTCGCATCCTCGACGAGGCTTGCAATCCCCTGCCCGTACCAGCGCTGGTGGGAAGATCATGAGGGACCAGGCCGACCGAGGCCCAAGACGTCCCCGCTGAACGGGACTCACAGCCAACGCTTTTTGACAAAATGGAGGTGGAATGAACAGCGAATTGTACCCGAACGCTGCGGCGAGCTCATTCGACGGAATGTCCGCCCAGTGGACGCGCGAGGCGGCCGAGGCTATCCACGACCAGCCGTTCAATGACCTGCTGTTCCTGGCGCAGACGATCCATCGCCAGAATTTCGAGCGAAACCAGGTACAGCTGTCGCGCCTGCTTAGCATCAAGACCGGCGGCTGCCCGGAAGATTGCAACTATTGCAGCCAATCCGCGCACCATGAATCGGGCCTCGGGGCCTCGAAGCTAATGGAGGTTCAAGGCGTCATCGCCGAGGCCAGGAAGGCCCGGGACGCAGGCGCCACACGCTACTGCATGGGAGCCGCCTGGCGCAGCCCAAAAGCTCGCGACATGGACGCCTTGGTCGCCATGATCGAGGGCGTGAAGGGTCTCGGCATGGAGACCTGCATGACGCTCGGCATGCTGGACCTCGACCAGGCGCACCAGCTCAAACAGGCCGGCCTCGATTACTATAACCACAACATCGACACCTCGGAACGCTACTATAGCGAGGTGATCAAGACGCGGGCCTTTGCGGACCGGTTGGATACGCTCGCCAATGTCCGGGAGGCCGGCATCCATGTCTGCTGCGGCGGCATTGTCGGGATGGGCGAAGAGAAGGCCGACCGCATCGACATGCTGGTTACACTCGCCAACCTGCCATCGCCGCCCGAGAGCGTGCCGATCAACATGCTGATCCCGATCGCCGGCACGCCGTTGGCAGCGGCCGATCCGATCGAGCCGATCGAATTCGTGCGGATCATCGCACTCGCCCGCATCCTCATGCCAAAATCCGATGTGCGCCTATCTGCCGGCCGCACGGCGATGAGCGACGAGATGCAGGCCCTGTGCTTCTTCGCCGGCGCCAACTCCATCTTCGTTGGCGACACCTTGCTGACCGCCGAGAATCCGGGAGAAGACAAGGACTGTGCCCTCTTGCACCGGCTCGGCATCAAGCCGGTGGCGCGCGAAGCCCTGTGAACGGGCGAACCTTGCTCGACCGCTACGAGGCCAGCCTGCGCGGGCTCGCCCGCAAGAACCGGTTGCGCACCCTGAGCGCCCGCTCAGGGCTCGACTTCGCCTCCAACGACTATCTCGGCCTGGCGCGCTCGAAGCGCATTGCGCGGGCGCTTACGGAAGCGCTTGCTGCCGGCACGCCTGTCGGTGCGACCGGCTCGCGGCTGTTGCGCGGCAACACGCCTGAGCACGAGGCCCTGGAGGCCAAGGCAGCTGATTTTTTCGGCGCCGAGCGCGCGCTGTTTTTCGGCGGCGGCTATCTCGCCAATTTCGCGGTGCTGACGACCTTGCCCCAGAAGGGCGATCTGATCGTGCTGGACGAACTCGTCCATGTCAGCGCGCACGAGGGGGCGCAAGCCGGTCGTGCCGAGGTGAAGATTGCCGGGCATAACGATCCGAATGCGGCGGAAGACGCAATACAGTCCTGGCGCGCGGCCGGCGGCGCGGGCCGCGCCTGGATCGTGGTCGAGAGCCTCTATAGCATGGATGGCGACCGGGCTCCGCTCCGCCAACTGATCGAGATCGCCGACCGTCACGACGCATTCCTCTACATCGATGAGGCGCACGCCACTGGCGTCTATGGTCCGGCCGGGCGCGGTCTCGCCCACGATCTCGAGGGCCGCGATAATGTCCTGGTGCTTCACACCTGCGGCAAGGCGCTGGGAGCGTCGGGCGCCCTCGTCACCGCGCCTGCGGTGCTGTGCGACTATCTCATCAACCGCTGCCGGCCGTTCATTTATGCCACCGCCTCCTCGCCGCTGATGGCACTAGCGGCTGCAACCGCACTCGACATCCTCGCCGACGAACCCGAGCGGCGCGAGCGCCTGGCCAAGTTGGTGGCTCTTGCCGGCCAGAAAATTCAGATGCTGGGTTTGCCCGCAAGCGGCTCGCCGATCCTGCCCGTCATTATCGGCGACAACGCGCGTGCGATGGCGTTGGCCCAGGCGCTGCAGATGCGCGGGTTCGACGTGCGCGGCATCCGCCCGCCAACCGTGCCCGAAGGCACGGCACGGCTGCGGATGTCAATGACACTGAACGTGAGCGAGCACGATGTTTCGGCGCTGTTTGATGCACTTGCCGAAGAACGGGAGCACATATGAGCAGGACCTTTGTCATCACCGGTACCGATACCGGGATCGGCAAAACAGTCGTTTCCGCGGGCCTCGCCGGAGTGCTTGGCGCCGCCTATTGGAAGCCCGTTCAGTCAGGGCTGGACGGAGGGACCGACAGCGAGGCCGCCGCCCGCCTGGCAGCGCTGCCACCTGAGCGGATCGTGCCGGAAGCCTACCGTCTGTCGAAGCCGCTGTCGCCGCACCGCGCCGCGGAGCTAGAGGGAGTGACGATTGAACCCGACCGGCTCACCCTCCCCGAGCTCGAGTGCCCGCTGATCGTCGAGGGCGCCGGCGGCCTGCTGGTACCGCTCACACGCAAGACCCTGTTCATCGACGTTTTCGCCCGGTGGCAAGCTTCGGTCGTGCTATGCGCGCGCACCGCGCTCGGCACGATCAACCATACGCTTCTCTCGATCGAGGCGCTGCGCCGCCGCGACATATCCTTGCTTGGTGTTGCCTTCGTCGGCGAAGCAAGGCCCGACACCGAGTGCACGATCGCCGGCATAGGCCAGGTGCGCGTGCTTGGCCGCCTGCCCCTGCTCGACCCATTGACACCCGACACCCTCCGCCTCGCCATCACCACCCATTTCGACATGGCGGCTTTCAATGAGATCGCGGCATGAACCGCTCGGCTGTCTGGCACCCCTTCACTCAGCACGCGGTCGAACCGGCCATGCCGCTGATCGCGCGGACCGGCGGCGCTTATCTGGAAACAGCGGACGGATGGCGCATTTTCGATGCAATCTCCTCCTGGTGGGTCGTTACCCACGGCCACCGCCATCCAAAGATCATGGCGGCGATCCAGGACGCGACCGAGACTCTCGACCAGGTGATTTTTGCCGGTCTCAGCCACGAACCGGCCGAGCAATTGGCCTCGGCACTCGTCCACATCACGCCCGCGGGGCTCGACTGGGTCTTCTATTCGGACAGCGGCTCGACAAGTGTCGAGGTGGCACTGAAAATGGCGCTCGGCTTTTACCGTAACAACGGCACCCCGCGTTCGCGCGTCGTCGTCATGGAACACAGCTATCACGGCGATACGATCGGCACGATGAGCGTCGGTGCGCGCGGTGTCTTCAATGCGGCATACGAGCCCCTGCTGTTTGCGGTCGACACCATCCCCTTCCCAGCCGCGGGCCAGGAGCAGAAAACGCTCGATGCCTTCGAACAGCTGACGTGCGACCGCGGCGTTGCCGCGCTCATCGTCGAGCCGCTGGTGCTCGGCGCGGGCGGCATGCTCATGTATCCCGCCTGGGTTCTAACCGAACTCAAGCGCATCGCCGAGCGTTGTGAAACGCTTTTCATCGCCGACGAAGTCATGACTGGTTGGGGGCGGACCGGAACCCTGTTCGCTTGCGAGGCGGCCGGGATCGCGCCCGACATATTGTGCACCTCGAAGGGGCTGACCGGCGGCTCGTTGCCGCTTGCAGCGACGCTTGCCAGCGATGCGATCTTCCGTGCGCATTTCTCCAGGGATCGGGCCAAGACATTCTTCCATTCTAGTTCTTTCACGGCGAATCCGATTGCTTGCGCTGCAGCACTCGCGAATGTCGGCATCTGGAAGGATGAGCCCGCAGCGGAGCGCATGGCTGCCCTATCGCGGATGCAGACGGAGAAAATTAGACGGTTCACGGAGGATCGGCGGTTTGAGGATGTGCGCACCACCGGCACCATTGCCGCCCTCGACCTGCGCGTAGGCGCTTCGGGCTATCTGGCCGAGGTCGGCCCAAGGCTTCGCGCCTTCTTCCTCGAACGCGGATTGCTCGTCCGACCGCTCGGCAATGTCATCTACGTGCTGCCGCCTTATTGCGTGACATCGGACGAACTCGACCAGCTCTATAATGCAATCGACGAGGCCGCCGAGCTTGCGAGCGACAGCGTATGAACCGCACGGCGCGCATCATGGGCCTTGGTCATCATGTGCCGGCGCGCAAGGTGGGCAATGCCGAGATCGAGGCGAGCCTGGGACTGGAGACAGGCTGGATCGAGGGGCGCACCGGAATTCGATCGCGCTTCTGGGCAGAACGGGAGGACACTCTCTCTGGACTGGCGGCCAAAGCTGGCGACATGGCGCTGGAGGCAGCCAGTGTTGATCGCAAGGACATTGGCCTGCTTCTGCTCGCCACCTCGACACCTGATCATCTGCTGCCGCCGAGTGCGCCGCTGGTGGCGTACAGGCTCGGCCTCGAAAATGCCGGGGCAGTGGACCTTGCCGGTGCGTGCGCGGGATTCGTCTATGCCATGACCTTCGCTGATGGCTTTGTCCGCCTGCACAACAAGCCAGCCATCGTTATTGCAGCCAACATATTGAGCCGCAGGATCAACCCGGCCGAGCGGGCAAGCGCCGTGCTTTTCGCCGACGCAGCTGGTGCGGTGGTGCTTGCCCCTTGTGAGAATCCCGATCTTGGCATCCTGGGTTCCTCGTTAGCCTCGGACGGCTCCGCTTATGGCCTGATCCAAATTCCGGCGGGAGGCAGCAACTGCCCATTTTCTGAGGAGATCGATGTCGTCGAAACCCGTATGACCATAGGCAACGGCCGCGAGGTCTTCGTCAAGGCCGTCGAGATGATGAGCCGCTGCTCCAGTCAGGCGCTGGTGGGAGCCGGCCTCTCGGCGTCAGATGTGGACCGCTTTGTGCCCCACCAGGCAAACGCCCGTATCTTCGACGCGGTCGGCAGGTTCCTCGGCATCGAGGATGGGCGCATCGTCAAAACCATCGGCGACTATGGCAACTCTTCAGCCGCGACGATCCCGCTGTCGCTATCAATCGCGCACAGCAGCAATCCGATTAAGCCGGGCCAGAAATTACTGCTGGCGGCGGCCGGTGCCGGCCTTTCCGGTGGGGCATTGGTGGTTGGCGTTTAGCCGAGGCCGCGCTTTGATGGGCGGCTGACGATCATAGATCTTCCTGGCGGTGCCGCGCCCTGATAGGCACGCCTTGGCTGATCGACGGACCGATAAACGGTGAGCCGTCCCTGCGCCATGTCCACCAGGTTGCTGGTTCCGACCTTCAGTGACATCCTGAGCACCAGCGTGTGTGGACGCTCCGGTTCGCGTGAGGGAAATCTTTCGAAGAGCCTGGAGCTTGGTTGAGTACGATATGTGTGCGGCCATTGGTGGCTGTCGCATGCTGCGAGGTCGTATTGGTCACGAGCAGGTCCAACTCAATCTCGCGCCGCGCCAAGCTGGCTTTCCTCATTGCCGGTCGAACCCTCCTCCCGGGAAATCACGGCGAACTGGGTCTTGGCTTCGGACCGCTCGCCCGGGAAGGTTTCCAATCCGCGGCGGGTAAATCAACCAGACGAGCAGCTTCATCGCCGCGTTGTTGGCGGGGTGCTCTTAGCCATCCATTCCGTTGATCGCCGCCATTGAAGCAATCGATTTTACAACTGGGGAAATTCTGCGCTAGCAAAGCAGTTTCAAGGACTAGGACCGTGCCCATATGGATGAGTGTCGATAGCCCGACTCGCGAAAGATGGCCTTATCAAAACAGCAAGAGAGTCGAAGCCTGTACATGCGCGCTCGACTGCGCTGGGGGCTGGGCTGCGAAAGTGAACTGGACTGTCCTAGTATTTCGAACTCACCGGAACGGCGGTGGCGATGCGTGGCGGCGCGACGGCAATTCCATTGTGCGAGAGCTCCATTCGCAAGAGCTCCGGATGTCGCTTTCCCAAGCTTCCATCGCGAATGCACTTGCAGTCGGAAACTAGCGCTTTGCCGATTCAGAACCAGACAGGCGATGCCTCTTACATTGAGAGCGATTTAAATGAACCTGCGCACCGAAACCGAAAAAATGCTGTCAGGAGAGCCTTACGACGTTCTCGACCCCGCTCTCGTCGCAGAGAGATACAGGGTGAGAGCTTTGTGCCGGAAGATAAACTCCACCAGTGATTGGGACGGCGATCTTCGTCGGCATCTTTGCAAGCAAATTTTCGGTAAAGGCGGCGACACTGTTTCGATACAACCTCCATTTTTCTGCGATTACGGCTCCAACATAGAGTTAGGCGTGCAAGTCTTTTTCAATTTTAACTGCATAGTTCTCGATGCCTGTCGAGTTCGAATAGGTGACTACGTGCTTTTTGGTCCGGGCGTCCAAATCCTGACGCCGATGCATCCACTTGATGCTGCCCTTCGCCGGAAACAGCTGTACGGGAAGCCGGTTGAGATTGGATCAGACGTATGGGTGGGGGGCGGGGCAATCATCCAGCCTGGAGTCACGATCGGATCAGGCACTGTGATCGGTGCAGGCAGCGTCGTAACACGTGACATTCCAGCCGGAGTGTTTGCAGCCGGCAACCCTTGTCGCGTGGTCCGAGAAATCTCTCTGGATGAGCGCGAAACCGACTCGACCGCTAGGGACTAAATCCGGTTACAGTCGTAACTCGTCACTTCCAGGCGGGCATGCGGCAGCGGCACTGCGGAAGGTGAATTAATGATGTGGCGAGCTTTGTACCGTCGGCCGGAATTTGAATGCCGCGACCTCTGACAGTCGAGCTGCTGAGGGTTCAGATGAATGCTACCCAACCATCCACGGCGTGGATGTTTTTCATTCAAACAATCAATTTTGCGGTTGGTTCAGTGTTTCCTACAAGACCGTGACTTGAAGGGGCGGCATTGAAGGCTGGGCTACCGGTTACCTCTCACCACGATTTTCTTTGCGACACAACATGCACAAATGACATCGGCGGACAAAATTCCTCTCCCCGGGCAGCGGTCACGATCCTGTGAGGGGTCAGAACTCATAGGATCCAGATGGGGCTTTCTGAGAGGCTGATCGTAGAGCGTTTCCACAGAAACGGACCTATTCGCCTCACAGCTCCTGCGTTCCCCCTAGCGTAATTCCTTTGAGATTCGTCAGCTTCTCGAAAGCTAGCCCTCTTAGAGCATGTGTCCAAGACGGGGCGCTGGCCTATTGAAAGCCGTGGATCTGAACGCAGCCGATGCGACTGAGATCGCAGACGTGGCTATTTTTCGGCGTCCCTGATGATGACTTGCACGGCCTTGCCGAGGACCTCCCGGTCGGCTGGCGCAGAGTTAAGGACTGTCACCGGGAAAACGTTCGACGTTTTTGCCGAGTTGGCACGCTGCAAAGAGAGAACCTCGCTGCGTGGAGATGGATGCCAGATTATCTGACCACTATCAATGGCGCGATCTGCATCGGCCGCGGCCGCTGCTCAGAGCCTGCTCGCGCGGAGCCATGCCGCTTTATGGCGTCGATGACCCGGGTGAAATCCTCGGCGTTTGCGACGACGAGGACGACTTCGAAGGCGAGCTCAATCGCATGATCATGGTCGTCGATCATGCCGGCCGCTGCATCGGCTGCGGAGCCCGGGCTCGCATCTGTCCGAACAACTGCCAGACCCTCCTTGCGGCCGAATACCCCGCAGCATGACTGACGGACAAGCCAGGAGAACGTCAGTGCCCCTCAGAATGTTTTGCCACGTCATGGCGTTAGTCCTACCCGCCAACGCTCTCATTGTTTACCTCGCCTCGCATTCCATCCGAGCGGTAATCGTCAAGACGCTAACCTGTGCGCTGGTTTTCCAGGCAGGCTATGTCGCAAGCGTGCTCTTTCTGATCTGGCGGTCTGGCCGTCCGGGGAGCGCTGCACAAAACGCCAATCATTTCGATGGCTGCCAACAAGTTCGGCGCCAGTCGCCAACCTGTTGTGAGGACGAGGAATGAACCTTCGGTCTTCGCAGTCGGCGTGCGATTTGCCTCGTTTCGACGGCCAAGGAGATGATGGCGGGTTCCCTTTGGAACACGACCTTTTGGAGACTTGTGGATAGCAGTTTCAGCTCAGCCACGCACCGCCGGAGAGAACATGCTACGAGAGCTCCAACGTCCCCAGCTCGCCTTTCGCTTCGTCCTCATCGCCGGTCGAGGGGCCTTATGCCGAGTTAAAGGGGCGCTCCAGCCGCCTGTGTTCGCAGCCGCGAACCGCAAAGTGCGTGCTCGCGGCCTGTGGCCACAATCTGCAGCGGGTATCATCAATCCTCTATCCGTAAGCGAAGCCGGCATGAGGCCGCGCATGCCCGATATCCACCAAAAGGGTGGCCGCAGGCTCTGCAACGCCGGCCAATGCCTCGCAAGGACAGGCCGACATCGCGTCCCTCCAGTTCAAAAAATGCTCCACACCTCAACAGCGCCCAACAACGCTTCCCGTGCCAAGCCTCTTGATAGGAGGCGAAATGCGAACGCTACTCGTTGATCATCATGCAAAGCTTACCCCGGTAATGCAAGGAGCGCTCTTGGACCGCGGTTTCACCGTTGATGTGGTGGCTACTCTCGAGGAGGCCTCACTTGCAGTTGGTTGCGCGCGCTATGAAATTATTCTGCTCGAGTTAGCCTTGCCGGATGGAGATGGGTTAGACTGGCTGAGGCAGTTGAGGCGCGAGGGGCATACGATTCCTGCCATCATAATGAGCAGCCTCGATGAACTCGATAAGCGAATCGCGATTTTCAACGGGGGCGCGGACGATTTCTTGCCTAAGCCTGTCTCGACTGATGAGCTCATCGCCCGAATACGAGCCGTTCTGCGGCGATCAGCGCACGTGGCCGACCCAATCGTTACATTTGGCAATCTCACATTCGATCCGATCGGCCGCCAGGTCTCCGTCGGTGGTCAGCCGCTAAAGATCCCGCGACGCGAACTGTGCATTCTTGAGCATCTGCTCAAACGCGCCGGTCGCACTTTGCCGCGCGAGCTCCTGGTGGGCAGTCTCTATGCCTTCGACGACGAAGTCACGAGCAACGCACTTGAAGTCGGAATCCATCGCTTACGCGCGCTTTTGGGCCAGTCCGGTGCGACGCTACTTATCAGGACGGTACGGGGCATCGGTTATGCTCTTGAACTGAATGAGGGGGCGCCGAAACCGTAGTTGGTAAGCTCGCGTCTGATATGCCGAGATCAGCATCAAGATCAAACAGGAGGCGCTGGACGCCTGTCAGCTGCGCCGGGAAACCGGTCTGGCAAAACGAGCCAAAACCTCTCGAATGGCTCGCCACGCGGAAGCGCCGCGCACGATCGCGAAGACGAGGTGGCCGGCGTAGTCCATGGTTGAAAGGAAGTTGCGGACGCGACGCCTGCTTGTCGCGGGCACAACGGTCCCCGACCTCGGCACACTGGTGAAGACAATGACCTGGCCACGTGGCCGGGTCATTCACCGAATCCACCTCAGCCTCTGCGGAGGGGGTGCTTTCAATCCGGGCGTCAAGGGCAACGCACGATTCAGCCCAATTCAGAACGCGGCCGGCGCAGGCATCCCGACGCTTTATGGCGGCACGACCTTCGACTGCGCTGCGATGGAGACGGTATTCCACGACGTGCCATTCGCACCGGGGTTGAAGACCTTCGACCAAGCGAAGCTCGCTGAGCAAGTCTATTCGACGGTGACGTGCCAGCGCGACCTGGTGCTGGTCGACCTCAGCTCGACTGCGCTGAGGACGCTTGGTGTCCGCCGCGGCGAGCTCGAGCGTATGATTTCGAGCAGTTCTTGTTCTGACCCCATGATCGACCGAGAGGGGATACGGCAGCGGTGGGAGGCGGACGGCTCGAAGCGGGACGAGCAGGGCCGGCGGGTGTTCGCCGCGAGTGAGGCGCGCGCGGCGGGCTGGGGTGGGCTTGCCGTTGTCTCGGTGATCACGAGGCTGGCTCGCTCGACGATCGGGCGCGGCCTGAAGGACCTCGACGCGCCGTCGCTGCCGCGCGGCCGGGTGCGCCGGCAACCGAGCGTGATGCGACGCTGCTGGACGATCTCAAACGCCTCGTCGAGCCGGCGACGCGAGGCGATCCGGGGCGTCCACTGTTGTGGGTGTCCAAGAGCCTCGACCGGCTCGCCTCGGCGCTCGGCGATATATGGGCCACGCGATCACGAAGGTCCCTGTGGGAGCCAAAATCCCGAACGAATTGCAAACCGTCTCTCGGCCGAGGCTCAGATCGAGATGCCAGATCAATCGCTTCGGAAACCATGTTGCCGGCGGCCTGCTGGCCGTTTTCGACTTCAACCGCCGGGCCTCCCGACCGCCGGGTAGATGATAATGATCCCCTGGAGAATGATCCCTTTGTCGAGCGTCACAGTCTGCGCCGCCCTAACGCACTTAACCGTTTGCCATTGTCACGCGTTGGGCCGCCGAATGCCACAGCTTTGCGAGCCGTGGCGATAGGTGAGCGATCAGCTCCGTTGCCTTCTCTTTGCGCGGTTGAGGTGCCATCCTCTGCAATGCGCTTCGAAAATACGACAAAAGGCCCACAATAACCCGGTTTAGGCGTAGGGCTTTTCAGCGATCCTCGAAAAAGGGAAATGGCAGTCCTTCCAGCCGTGAAGGCGCGACGCCGGTGGCAAATCATCGTCATTGTACATGGATCGCAGCGCGACCAAGCACGCTGCCTCGGGAAAGAGTCTAGGAAAGAAGCTGGGCCGCTTGTCCTTGTGCCGAAAGCAATTTGACCGCCTTCCGGTCAAAAGAGACGAATGTCTCCCCACCGAGCCAACCGCCGTCGAAGGCGATCACACCGTCGGCGAAATCGCCGCCAGCCTCCAGCAGCGCCAGCCCTGCCTCGACTGCTGGCCGGTTCATGACGACATTCGCGGTGTTCAGCAGCGCGCTGATCGCGGAGACAATGTCCCCGTGCGCAGTCTGATATTGGCGGGCGAGGACCCATGCAAACTCGCACAGAGCCTGCAGGCTCACAGCCACTATGTCAGCCTTGGCGAGCAAGTCCACGGCAACCGCTGCCTGCTCTTCATCATCAGCCACATATGCACGCAATAGCACGTTTGTATCCGCGGTGACCTTCATTCCTTGCCAGCCCCGGCCGAGGCGCCAGCCTCTGCTATCGCCTCATTAATCTCCTCGATGCTGAGCACGCGGCCATTCGTCTTGCCTTTGAGAAACCCATGCAGGTCCCGGAACGATCCCTTCGCCCGCGCCGCCTTCAGTTCCGCCCGTCCGTCCGGCAGCAGATCGAGTTCGATCTTCTCGCCCGGCCTGATACCCAAATGCTGCAGCACGTCTTTGCGGAACGTCACCTGTCCACGTGCGGTTACGGTCAAAGTCGTCATGTCACTCAACCCCGGTTTGGCCACTCAGGAGATAATGCATATCTGCATTACTATCAAGGGCAGACCGAGCTGAGCCGCATAATCTCAAAGACGCGAAGGCCATCGGGGCCTTAGCGGAGTTGGCCCCACGACATCGTTATGAAACTTCTCGCGGGCTGCATCCCTGCTCGTGAGTGACGCCAGCTCTCGCTATTCCAGGGTTAATCCGATGGCGACCGGATCCGGCACTGTCGCTTAGAATATCTCAACATCGCCCTTTCGACGATTGGGCTGATCTGAACCGTTGGCATCAATCAGCTCGGCAGCCTTCTCTCTAGCCTCGGCGACTGCCAGCGATGCTGCTGACCTTCGACACGCCCGGCGTCTGGATCGTTCAGGGTCTCGATATTTCGCATGCAGGAGGAGACGGCCCGCACCCTCGGGCTCGATCTTTTTGGTGCCTTGATAACCCTGCTGACATTGTTACGGCTCACATTCGTGAACACCGTCATTCCCGTCGGCATTCATAACGGCTTGTGTCGTTGCGAAGTCCATTGAGGGCCAAGCCGTTATGAAGGTAGCCTCGTCGAGGTACTGTCAACTTGACGCCTGATCGGCACAGCTGCCGCACGTGCAGCCTACAAGCACGGCACCGGCGACATCGCGCCAGGTGGCGAAGGCGCGATCGCGGGCAGCCCGATACTCACTGGCAGAGAGGCGATGACGGCGGAGCTGGAAGTGGCTGTGGATCGGAGAATGAGTGGCGAGAAATTGCTGGGCCTGCCGGGCTGAAATGGACCCGATTTTGGGACCGCGTGCTTAGTTGGACGGGGCTGCTCCGTTTGATAGACGGAGCGCATGATGACGACGAAGACGAGACGCAAGATCGACGCGGCACTGAAGGCAAAGATCGCGCTAGAAGCGGTGCGGGAACAGGCGACGGTGGCCGATCTGGCCCAGCGCTATGAGGTTCACCCGAACCAGATCTATGCCTGGAAGAAGCAACTGCTGGACCAGGCGGCTCGGGCCTTTGACGCGGGTATCGGGCGGGAGAGCGAGGACGCTCGCGAACGCGAGATCGAGAAGCTGCACGCCAAGATTGGGCAACTGACAGTCGAGCGCGATTTTTTAGCGCGGAGGTCCGGAAGATGAGCACGCCGGACCGTCTAGGATGCTCGATCGCGCCGACATGGCGCTGTCGATACGCCGGCAATGCATGTTGCTTGGCATCGCGCGCTCTGGGGTCTGCCGGCCATCACGGCCGGCCAACGACAACAACCTTGCCCTGATGCGGCGGATCGACGAGTTGTTCACCGCCTGGCCGTTCCTGGGCTCGCGGCGAATGACCGCGATGCTGAAGGCTGAGGGGCTTCAGGTCAATCGCAAGCGCGTGCAGCGGTTGATGCGCAAGATGGGCATCGCGGCGCTGGGACCAAGGCCGAACACGACGAGGCCGGAGCGGGGCCACAAGATCTATCCCTATCTGTTGCGCAACTTGACGATCGACCGGCCAACCAGGTTTGGGCGGCCGACATCACGTATCTGCCCATCGGCCGCGGCTTTCTTTATCTCGTCGCCATGCGGGCTGCGAAGGCTGTGGACATGGTGGACAACGCTGATGCGTTGACCACATGCCCACAGCAGCTGCAGCAGACAGAGTCTGTGGCAGCGTGATAGAAGAGAATCAGGAGCAGTCAGTTTCCAACTAACAAACCGGTTCAAGCGGTCCCGCTCCGCGGGTCCATTTCAGCGTCGGGTTGACAATTGAAAATTCTGCACCGCACCGTCACATGTGATTCAACATCTTCTTCGGTCAAAGGAGCAGCCATGGCTACCGTGAAAGTCGATATCAATAACTTCCAGTCGGAAGTTCTGGAATCCGCAGCACCCGTCGTCGTCGATTTCTGGGCCGAATGGTGCGATCCCTGCAAGATGATTGCTCCGAGCCTCGAGGAAATCTCCGTCGAGATGGAAGGCAAGATCAAGGTCGCCAAGCTCAACATCGATGAAAACCCGGAACTCGCCGCCCAATTGGGCGTGCGCTCCATTCCGACGCTCGCGATCTTCAAGGGCGGCGAAGTGGCCGATTTCTCGGTCGGCGCCAAACCGAAGACAGCTCTTTTGAACTGGATTTCGAACGCTGCCTGATCGATATCGCTCAATCTGTACCGCAATGAAAAAACCGTAGATTCGCCCCGTAAAGCGGTAGGGTTCATAGTGATTTATGGGCGTTTTGTACAGGACTCAGCCATTTGAGCTTCAGCCTGATGAGGTCGTTGGTTTGTAATAGCAGATATAGTCCTCCCCCTTTCGGACTTGTGATGCTGTCGGAGCGATCGAGTGGCGAAGAAGCTTTTCATTGCGGCGTTGTCGAGGCAGTTGCCGTTGCGTGAATGCTGCGGCTTTCAAGCATGCCGTTGCAGGCTCGCGTGACCGCACTCAAACCAATGATGCCCTGTTGTTGACAGGCTTTAGGCGATGCGTTTTGCTGGATCGGAGAGGGAATATGGGCAGCACCGGAGAGTTGGTCGGACAAGCAGGGCGTCCTTATCGCGAAGGAGGCCCGCACCGCATCTCCGACGCAATGTCGGACCAGCAGAAGACGCGCGAAGCGACGCTTGCCATCGCTGGCGCGGTGGTTGCCCGCGACGGCAATCTCGACGGATTTTTCGGATCCAGAGTTGGCCGATTTGGTGAACGGCTTCAGCAGATGGCCGGACCAGCAGAAGACGCGTGAAGCGACGGTTGCCATCGCCGGCG
>NZ_JBSPKY010000034.1:0-41198 GCF_053848025.1 Mesorhizobium sp. 128a
GCCGTGGAAGAAGGCATCGTTGCAGGCGGCGGCGTCGCCCTGCTGCGCGCTTCGGCCAACATCAAGGTCACCGGCGTCAATGCCGACCAGGCTGCCGGCATCAACATCGTGCGTCGCGCGCTGCAGGCTCCGGCCCGCCAGATCGCGGCCAACGCTGGTGCGGAAGCATCGATCGTTGCCGGCAAGATCCTCGACAATGCGAGTGCGACATACGGCTACAACGCCCAGACCAGCGACTATGGCGACATGATTGCCATGGGCATCGTCGATCCGGTCAAGGTCGTGCGCGCGGCTCTCCAGGACGCGGCCTCGGTCGCCGGCCTGCTCGTCACCACCGAAGCCATGATCGCGGAGTCTCCGAAGAAGGACTCGGCAGGCGGCGGCATGCCGGCTGCCATGCCTGGCGGCGGCATGGGCGGCATGGGCGGCATGGGTTTCTGACGGCGCAATGTGACCATCCGGGAAGGGCGGCAGCGATGCCGCCCTTTTCCTTTTGTCGATGGGGCTAACCGTCATAGTTATGGCAGCTCATCGAGGCGGCCCTTAGGCCTTCGCTGATGCAAACAATTTTTTGTGCATTGCACTATCCTGCTCGATGGGTATGGTTCCGCTGTCGGCCATCTACTCCTCCCAGATGCGATGCCGGCATTGAAATGCAGCGCACCTCCTCCCGCGCTGTTTTCGATATCGGCCCGCTGCTCCCGGCAGCGGGCCTTTTGCGTGAGCGATAGGTTCGCGCGATTGCCGCGCGCCGGCTCTAAGCGATGCGAATGCTCTGGACTTCCAGGCCCTTCTTGCCCTGCCCGCATTCGACAAGCACCTTTTGCCCCTCCACCAGCCCGCCGAGGTCAGAGCGGACCAACGCCGTGGCATGAACGAAGACATCCTGCCCGCCATCTTCAAGAGCAATGAAGCCGAAGCCCTTTTCGGGATTGTACCACTTGACTGTGCCCGCGCTCTCGATCGCTCCACCCGCTGCAGAGACGTATCCTTCAGAATCACGGACATCTGGCGAAGTTTTCGCGGGCTCGCCAATCTCCAGCACCTGGGACACCTGAGGACCCTTTGGCCGCTCTTCGACGGTGACCTTGAGACGCGCTCCCTCAGAGACACTGCGGCCTCCGGCTACCTCAAGTACTCTGCTGGGCAGATAGGCATCCCTGCCGTCTGAGAGTTTGACGAAGCCAAATCCTTTGCTCGCGTCGAACCACTTCACCTCGGCATCGACGGGATCGGCGGACATGGGAGGCGGCCGTTGAAAGTAGTTGGGCTCGGGAGCCCGTTCAGAAAAAGAATCGGGCTCGGCCCCATCTCGATCCCGGCGTGGTTTGCGATGGTCTCTGTATCTGCTCATGATCGTCTCGGCTGGCATAGCGAAGGCTTGCGGCGCTATATCTCTATCGGGCGACGCGTTTCTGTCAAATGTCCTTGATGGCGTAAACCTGCCTCTGTCGATTACAGTCGCGTGGTTTGTAATCGGCTGCGGATAACGGCCATGGGTCGTCACGGGCCAGGTGTTCGGTCGATACGGCAGATGAGCCGTGCTGTTTGCCGATGGATCGCCGCACCGTCAAAACAGTCGCCTGTCACGACAACTTGTCCGACCCAATGGGCCGAAACCGCAGGCCGTTCATGACCACCAGCAGGCGCAATTTTTCTTTAGGATTCTCGGTTGCGCCGTGCCTTCTTTTGCCGGCGTGGCAGCTTTCTCTTCCGGCGGTAGATTGACGGTGGGTCTACCGCCGTCCATCCGAGGCTCTATGTGAAAAGCGCGAGGTGGGGATAGACATCGGCAACCTGCCAATCGACACCTTCGTCGCGTTGAGGAAGCCGATATTGCCTCTATTCCTGCCGATGGCCCGCCACCTGAAAGCCCCCGACCTGTTCGGCGCGATCGACGATATACCGTCGCTTGGTAGGCCGGCTGCGGAGCGCTCGTTTAGGGTTTTCAATCCATCGACCGGCGAATTGCTGGCCGAGCTTCCCGACATGGGCGTCGAGCATACGCGAGCCGCGATCGACCAGGCCTATGAAGCGCAGCCTGCATGGGCTGCGTTGACCGCGCGGGAGCGCAGCGACATACTCTGGCGCTGGCACCAGCTGATCGTTGACCACGCAGACGACCTCGCTGCCATTCTTACCGCCGAGATGGGCAAGCCGCTTGCCGAGGCAAAATCGGAGGTGTCGCATGCGGCCGCGTACCTGCAATGGTATGCCGAGGAGGCCAATCGCATCTACGGCGAGACGATCGCCGCGCCATCGACAGACCGCCGCATGCTTGTGATCAAGCAGCCGATCGGCGTTGTTGGCACGATCACGCCATGGAATTTTCCCGCCTCCATGGTGGCACGCAAGATCTCGCCGGCCTTAGCCGCGGGCTGCACAATCGTGCTCAAGCCCGCTGAGCAGACCCCCCTCGTTGCCGGTGCAATGTTTGCCCTCGCCCGCGAGGCTGGCTTTCCCAAAGGCGTCGTCAACCTGATATTCGCTTCCGAAGGCGATATGATTGGCCGTGAACTGTGCTCCAATGCCAAGGTCCGGAAGATCAGCTTTACCGGCTCGACCGAGGTCGGGCGGCTGCTCATGCGCCAGTGTTCGGACCAGATCAAGAAAGTCAGCCTCGAGCTCGGTGGCAACGCGCCTTTCATCGTCTTCGACGATGCCGACCTCGATGCCGCAGTGGATGGTGCGATCCAGGCGAAGTTCCGCAATGCCGGTCAGACCTGTGTTTCCGCGAACCGGCTTTATGTTCAGGCGAGCATCCATGATGCGTTTGTCGTCAAATTCGTGGAAAAAGTCCGCCACCTTTCGGTTGGTGACGGCTTCGATCCGGGGGTGGCTATCGGACCGCTCATCGACAGGCATGCCTTAGCCAAGATCGAGTCACATATCGCGGATGCCGTCCAAAAAGGGGGCACGGTTGAATGCGGGGGCGAGCGCATCGGCAAAGCGGGCACGTTCTTCCAGCCGACGGTGCTCACTGACATCTCCAGCGCAATGGCCATTGCGCAAGAGGAGACATTCGGGCCGTTGGCTTCGATCATCCGCTTCGAAGATGCGGAACAGGTCGTTCAGGAGGCCAACGATACGATTTACGGGCTTGCCGCCTACTTTTATGCGTCCAATCTCAAGCGTGTCTGGCGCGTGGCCGAGGCGCTCGAATATGGAATGGTCGGCATCAACACCGGCCGAATGTCCTCGGAAGCGGCCCCCTTCGGTGGAATAAAGCAGTCCGGCATCGGACGGGAAGGCTCCCGTCACGGGCTCGAGGACTACCTTGAAATCAAATACCTGTGCATGGGCGGCATCTGAGCATGTGGGACGGAATTTGGCGCACGAACTCTCTTAAGCCTCGGCCAAGGATATGGCAGTTGGCTTGAAAGATGGACGGTCTAGGCGCTCGCGCTCCCGAACGGCCTCTGTCTTCTGCGGAAGGTCGGTCGTCTAGCAGCGTGCACTGTGAGGCTGGGTGGGTCGTAGCTCAGCTTGCTTTTGGCCGGAGGGCTATGTTTATTTTCGGTACCAGCCGTTCGCACTCCGGCCGGTCGAGGTCGACAAAAGGCCGTTCCTCCGCCGCGGTCCCCGGCACGACGTCGGCCACCTTTGGCTTACAATTGAGGGGACCGGTCGAGCGACTTGGTGCAGCCACATGGAACAAGACCAATGCGCGCGCGTGGTCGCGGCCTTCTTGGCCGCCGACATGGATCGGCGCGCTGGAGCATCGGCCGATATCTACGCGGCCGAGGCGGCAAATGCCGAGGCAGGTACGCAAGCGCGTGGCGCGATCGACGGCGGCGGGCGGTAACGCCAGCCTAATGGCCGCTGCCCAGACCAAGTCGGTACTTAGGCGCCCTCGAGGACGGAGAAGCCCTCGAACTGCGGGTGACCGAGGTAGTGGACCTTCGTCTCGTCGAGATTGTTGTGGGCGGCGAGGAAATTCTCCGATCTGGTCCAGGCGACGAAATCGTCGTGGGTTGCCCACACGGCGTGCGAGGCAAACAGCGTGTAACCTTCGGTCTCGTTGACTGGGCCGCGCAGCAAATGGAGTTCTCGGAATCCCTCCATCTCGATAAGGCTGAAATCGCGGTTTTTCCAGATGGCCTCGAAGTCGGCCTCCGAGCCGTTCTGGACCTTGAAGCGGTTCATGGCGATGTACATGGCGGTTCCTTCATTCCGGATGTTGATGGTTGGTGTGGGAGCTTGTCCTGTTCGAAATGGGCCGGCTTTGGCCTCCAGCGAAGCAGTCCTGAGCCCCAGAGTCGCACGTCACGACTTTGGGGATCAGGCGGCATGAACCGTCCTAGCGCGAGGAGCAGTCCGTTATCGCCGTCGCACCGCAGCGTCTCATGGCCCTCTCTTGCAATGCCCACTGCGCTTTCGACCTGCTCGCGATCGTCGAACTCCGGACGACCCTGTGTTTCCATGCAAAGCAACCCGCATCAGCTATTCCCGTCCCTGGATGTTTGCCCCCTGTCATGTTCCTTCGCCTACATTTTGTTTCATCGAGGCGAACACCTCGCCTGGACGCGGCGAGCCTCGCGGCGTGCCATGCAACCGTCGTGCCATCGCAGAGGTGGTGGGAGAGGACCAGATATTTCGTGACGCACGGGGTGAAATACCAGCGCGTCGGTGTGTCGGGTCTCGGACATAGACGTTACCGGATCCGGCTGGATGTCAGAGTACGGAACGCAATTCGGGCCGCGCCAAAGCCTCGTCGCGCATTTCAATTCAGAGAGCCTGAGATCGGCGTCCGGGTAAGGAAAGAAAGCAAAGCGGCGGGCACCCAAAACGCAACAATCACGAAACCGCTCTGCAGTTCCTTGGCGGCCGCCGTGGTCGGCCGCCGCTGGCTTGCTGATGGAGCAGATCTGGGTGCTCGGCATCGCCTTGGAGGATTCGGAGCTAGAGCGCAACCGCCTGCTGAACATCGTGAACTCACGATGAGCACCGGAATCGCCGGCGCTTCCCTCGGAAAGGTGTACGATTAGGCTCCGCAGGTTTCCGGTTCCTAGTTCGCAGAGAAGGTAGTCGAGCATGTGGCATCTCCAACGCGGACGGGGCGAGCATGACGCCGGAGACGGTCCAATCGTCCGCGCTCGCATCAGCGAGACAGAAGGTAGCCAAGAGGATTGCGGCAAGCGACCGGGCAGTTATCGAAACAAAACGGTACATAAAATGCCTCCGAGCTTCCGACAGCCCACGCTAAGGACTGGTTGTCATTTCTCTCAAGGGCAACGGAGGCTTGTAGACAACTTTTTTGCTGCTGAAAACGACTTGTATTCTCAACCAGCTTCAGCCGGCGGGTTGCCGGTATCTTGGGAACAGCTAGTCGAAGCGCGTTGTCTCATCGTGTTCGTCAACCTTTCGCGATGCGCCAACATTGACATGCCATCTTGCTCAAGCAGCTCTGTGTCATTTCCAAGCCGGTTGACACATCTTGTCCGCGCAAAGCGACGCCGGCCGGTCTCACGAACGGTTATCGTCTTTGCGCCTTCAGAAGATAGCGATCAAAAAGTCCACAAATGCGATCGTCCGTTTATGATCGACCTATGAACATTTCGTTTTTCGAGAGTTTGACTAATGCTTGTTTGCGCAATGCCGGAACAAGGCTGATTTCCTGACACGCTAAGGTCGATCGGAGCAGGAGCGTCAGACAGCACGAACTCGCCTCACCGGTAGCCTGAGCGAACGGGAGCCTTCGGGCATTTGATGCTGGGTGTCCCAGGTGTAGATGCCGGTCAAGCCGGAACTCGAAAGGTGGCATCGTCTCGGGCTATCCCGCCGGATCGCGATGCGCGCCGTGGCCCGGTCGCAGCGGTGCTGATGGAGGTGATGCTGGCCAGCCACCGCCAGGCCAATTTCGATCGCTCGGAGCGCGCCGTCCGGGACATACCGGGGATCGTCGACGGCTGGTCGGCGGGCGGCGGCGTCGATTATGTGCTGAAGGTGATGGGGCGCGACATCGATGCCTATCAGCGACTGGTCCGCTCGATCGCGAGATCGGCAGCGACCGCTGCTTCATCAAGACGGTGAAGGACAAAATTGCTTTGCCCGCCTCCGTCTGCTGCCTGTGGGAATCCTGGCTAGACCGAGGGCCTGGTGAGACATGTCGCACTGGCCTGTCACCAACGCGGGCCTGCGACTCAAGTGCGATTTTACGCCAAGCCGAGCCTCATCTTCAGTTCTGAGTTCTCCTTGCGAAGGCGCTCCGCGAGAAGGCTCTTTAGCCGCTTGTTTTCGTCCTCGAGCGCGAGAAGGTCTTTCAGATCGTCGCTTCCGGCTGCAGGTGCCGCCGCGCGCTTCCAATGATAATAGGTCTGCTCCGATATGCCCGCCTGCTTTGCGGCCAGCTTCAGAGTGGCGCCACCGTTCATGGACTTCTGCATCTCGGAGAGCTTCTCGGCTCGCTGTTTTACCGAGTAGATTTTCCGGCCGCTTCCAAGTGCTGCCCCCGAGTTCGATGTCGGAGTCTGAGCTAGGGCACCATTGGTATGAGCAGGCGATGTTTTGCCGGGCTTCGACTTGAGCGATTGCGCAACTCTTCTCTTGGGCTTTGGCTTCTCTGCTTTCGCAGCGGTTTCAGAGGGGGATGCTACAGCTTCAGCGCCATTTAAATCCGGCATGGGAGTCTCCGCGTGCGATTTGAACAGATATTCAGGATCGGCGGAGATTATGTCAGAGTCAATCGTCTGACAATTGCGCAGCTCTGTCGCCTTCGATTCTCGGTTTGTCTCGGCGACGGCCGCTGAAATATCAACATCTCCCCAAATGGACCGGGTCTTTTTTTGAATGCCACGCTTGCGCTTGAGTTCCAGGATGAATGGTCGCGTTTGACGCCTCATGTTGCTTCCTCGTGAGCATCATTTTTGAAGAGGTCAGGGTCGCTTGCGATAGTCGCCGCTAATTCCCTCTTCCGCGCTGGCGTTTATCGCCCAGAAGGCACCTTGGCAACTGCATCAGCGTCATCACCCCTTCGTGGCCGAGGCTGCAAAGCTCGTCGCAAATCCGGATCAATGTCAGGCGTTCGCGCGCCACCCTGTTAGGGTTTCCATTCAGAAACCGTCGGGCCATCCTTCCACGGAAGGATCTTGGGATTGGCTGGCGCTCGCCTTCGCAGGAGAACGATGTCGCATGGGACCTCAGCAGCGTTTGTGGGTGACACACGCAGCGCGCGGCAAATTCGCTTGCGACGATCCACATGGAAGCGCGTGGCTCGGGCAATCGTATCTACCGACTTCACCACACCACCCGCCGGCTTCAGCGCCGTCAATTGGGGCGCGGAGAACCTTTTTCGACTGGAGCAATCAAGTGAGTTTCATTTCTCCGCGATGGGTCCGCCTTTCACGCATTGCGCCAACCGCCGCGCATACACGAAAGTTCATTCCGAGCCGTGACCATCCCTGCCATGTGATATCATGCTTCATGGCCATTGCTTCGAATTCGCGTCCCCGACACCTGCCGGAAAAGAGCTTCCAGCCTATGTACTTGCCCGGCAGACAGCTGCATCCCGTGCACGATCCCGCTGGGCGAGCCGACGGCCGGTCGCCACGGATGCCTTACTTGACTCAGATCCATTCCTCTGGGGTCTCGACCTCCTCAATCATGGGTATTGCTGGGAGCCACATGAGGCGTGGGAAGGTCGTTGGCAGGTTGCGGACCGAGGCAGCCCTTCCCGCATTTGATCCTGGCGCGCGGTGCGCCACTTCCGGCGTCGCCGCGATGCGTTTTCATCGGCTGAACGGTCCGTCGGAACAGATTGTCGAACATGCGCTTGGCCTCCCGCCAGCAATCCCCCCCACTATGCCGAGGCAGCGACAGAGGTCCCGGCAGCGTTGGGGGCCGTGCCACTTCGTTGGCCTCAACCGGGTGTTTGAGTTCGTCCTCAGATCAGATGTTCGGAACCAAGTCACGCGCAACAGCAACATACGGCACTCGGTCAGCACCTGAGGCGGCTGACCACCACATCCACACGCCCCCTGGCGGCCCGGCCGTCACCAAATGCTCGTGGTTTGCCCCGACCACCTCTTCCGGCGACGTAACACTGGAAGGCCCAAGCGGGGCCGGCTATGGTGTCACGGCACGCAATTTGGCTACTTCAAAGTCGAAGGAAACGCGGTTCCGGCCGCGCTGTTTCGCTTCAGAAAGGCATCGTCCTGCTGTGCGAAGTATATCCTGAGTATCCGCATCGGGAGGGATTTCCGCACCCCCGATGCTGACCGTCACCTTTACATCGTCCTGTTGCCCTTTGATCCATGGTATCCCTTCAACAAGACGGCGGATGTTCTCCGCGATGGTCATTGCCTGCTCTTTGCGCATCCCTCGCAGCAGGACGCCGAACTCTTCGCCACCAAGGCGCCCAACTGAATCGCCAGGGCGCGTTAGATAGACAAGGGCTTTAGCGATTCGAACCAAGGCCTCGTCACCTTTGGAATGTCCGTGCTTGTCGTTGAACATGGAGAAGTGGTCCGGGTCCACAAGGAGAAGCGTGTCGTATTCACCCTCATCGCGCCGCCTGTCCATCCTTGCCATGAACCCGCCGCGGCTAAGAAGCCCCGTCATCGGGTCGTGGCTGGTGACGAACGCCAGCCTGTCGTGGGTCTCTCTCAGGGCCGTATACGACTTCTCCAGCTTGTCACATGTGTCCTGGATCGTTTCCGACTGGGCGAAGATGTAGGCCCCGACCGGCATTCCAATGAGGATGGGGATGAGGGTGCATTCAACCCAACTCAGCCAATCGATCGGCATGCGCAAGGCGATTCTCGCCGTGAACGACAGAGCAAAGGTCGCGACGATTGCAATTATCGTCACGACTATTGATTTGCCTAGAATACGCTTGGTGCGAGGCGTCATGTTGCTTCTTTGGAGATTGGCATTGTTTCTTTAGATAAAGGCTCTGAAACGGCCGTTACCGTATCAATTAAGATTGTTCTGAAACGAGGCTCAGGGCCGAATCTCCCGGTGTTAGTTCGGACGCTACTCCACGCTGCATGGATGGTGGGTCATTGAATATGCGCGGCCTGGGCTGGATTAGAGAAATACGATTGACGGAGGCTCGGCAGATGCGCACGTAGGTCACCAGCTTCGAGAGCGTTCCTAGGTTCTCCAGTCGATCCGCTCGGCGTCCTCATCATGCCGACGCGCTTCCGCTTCATATTCATCGCCGAGGGTCTCAAGCGCCTTGGCCGTGCGCGGATAATCGTAGGCGATCGCTTTCGCCCATGTTCGATATTTCGCCGCCTCCAGGCGTTCGAGTTCTCCGCCGTCGCGAGGCAAACGCGTCGTGACACCGCGGCGATTGCTCTTGCCGACAACAAAACCATCGATCATCGGCTTACTGCGAAAAAGATCTATCGCCTCGCGCACCGGTTCAGCCGGCCAATTGCCATCTGAGCCGATCGGCGAGGCTGACAGGAGATTTCCAATTCGACTGTCGGCGATGTCTTCTCGGCCGACCGCTTTGGCAAGTGCCCTGGCCTGCTTTATCCAGGTCTCGAGCGCCTCGCCGTCGATAGTGCCGTCGTCGCGCGTTCCAGGAATATAGTTCCAAAGCTCCAGCAGCCGATAGGCCTGCGTGGCGACGGTTTGCGCGTGCTTGGGATCTTCGGGTTCTGGCTCAACGATACCGCTTTCCTCGCTTGCCCTGAAGGCTGCGCTCAGCATCTCGACGAACAGTGATGGTTGTTCCGAAAGTACCCTGAGCAGAACCTTGGGGCGCCGCCGCGAATATTCCAGGATCCGTAGATATCTCCACTCGAGCTTAGCCAGAACATTTCGGTCGGCATCTTCGCGCTCGTCGAGAGCCTCTAGGATTTCAGCCACATCGTGCTGCAGCATCGCCGCCTCGTTGGGGTCGCCGGTGTCTTCGAATGGCTGACGTGAGGTCTCCTCCAGCATCTCGACCAGCAACTCGGACGGCAGGTGGGCCTTGTTTCCGCGCCGCGCGAGCGTCAGGGCGTGCCGGGCACGTCCAGCGCTGATCAGCTTGCGGATCGCGTAGGTGACGTCGTCACTATCCTCGTCGATCCAGAACACTGTTGCGCGGCGCCAGTAAGTTGCTTCGATTTCGCCACCGATCAGGGCTATCCGATCCCAAGTCCAACGAGCAACAGGAAGCGCCCGAAGGATCGTAAGCAGCGCTGTGTCACCCCAGTTGTCGGTCAGGGCCCTATCGATCAGGGCGTTTGCCCAGGCTTCCTTCCGATCCCGAAATAGTGAAACGATGAGACCGTGGGCCACATCCCTCTCGTGCCCATCATCGCTTCGAACAGCCGATGTCAGCAGCACCTCGATATCGGGGTACGGCAGGCCGACATCGTAGAGAGCCTTGCCAATATAGCCCGGGATTTCGCTCGCTCGCGCCAGCGCAAATACGGCGGGGAGCCCGCCCTCGGCGTAGAGCGCCTGGGCCGCATGCTGTCGTGCGGCGTCGATGTCGCGCTGTTCCGTCTCCCAGCCTTTGGAAGAAAGCTTGGGCAGTTGAACGGTTTGCTTGAAGAGCCAGGCCGTTCGCTCAAACGGATCGGTGGGCGCGAAACAATCGTAGATGGTCTCCAATCTATCAAGCACTAGGTCCGGCAAAGACCACTCGGCATCGGGAAATTGTCGATGATGATGGAGCACATCCCGCAACTTTTCCCAGAGGGACCGGCGATCCGCCTTTTCGATGAAACTTACCTCGGCCGCCTCGAGTGCTGCCAGAGCGGGTTCAGCATCGGGAGCCAAATCGCCCAGCCGGTCGAGCAGATCCGGCCAGCGTGCGGAACTCAGGCCCACGTCGGCAATCAAGCGCTTGCTGATAGCGGCCGCCCCGCGCCCAATGAGCGCCCATGTCACTGTCTCTATTTTGTCGACCGTAAAATCGCGCCAGCGCGGCACAGAAGTTGGAAATGAGGTATCGTGTCCACGCGGCAGGATGCCGAGCATCAGCTTCCATGCCGCATCCGGCTCTTGCTTGCGGATCAAATCAAGCGCGCGAAGCCGCTGGTCCAGATTCGCGTAGGTCTGAGGTATCCACAGACGGTGGATTTCGCGCAAGCTATTTGTGGGCCCATTGGAATAGCGACGCGGCTTGGTGTCGATGGCGTCAAGTCGCGCCAAGAGGTGAGTTACCCTTGGCAGATATTCAGGCGACCAAGCCAACGACTCCAGCGCCCACATCAGGTCGGAAAGATATTCAGTCCCGACGAACCCACCTCCATCGTGGCCAAACAGCGAAGCTATGGCAGGTTCGTGCTGGTCGAGACTTTCTTCAATGGCGGCGAGAAAAGCCTGCGGCGCGGCTTCCGCGAGAAGTCGGAAGTCGCTCGACAATGACCACCACCGCCTCTGATCCGCGTTTTTAAGGAGCCTGCTTACTATGTTGTCGGTGCGCCGCCCCGCGTCGGGCCCGGCCCGCACCCGATCACCCCAAAGCGCCAGCAGGATAAGAACCTGACCTATGCCATTGCGCAGCATGCCCGAGTAGTCGCGATGGATGCCGCGAACCCCCGCCATCCAGCGCTCGCCGGGATCCATGTCGAAGCGTGGATCGGCGGACGCTAGAACCGCGTAGGCTGCAGCCTCGAAACGCTTGATGTCCGCGCTCGTCAGATGATGCGCAAGCAGCATCCACGCATCGGAGGGGGAGGCAACGCGCCAAGTCGATCCGACCTTCTGCAGCGGGCTGTCGAGTTCCCCGATATATGCTGTCAGGTCTGCGATAAAAGCCTCATAAGGAGCGTCCGCGAGTTCTGAGAGGCGCGCTCGATCTGCTGCGGAAGTCTCATCCCATCCACCCGCTAGGAGGGCGGTGAGCAAAGCGCGAGATACCGGTTCCCTGGCCCATTTTGGCTGACGGCCAGGGGCGCCGGGCATCAGGCGGCGAAGGACGGCGAGATTGCGCGCACAGTCGCGAGCGAGCGCTTCTGCCCGTTGCTCGGTTATGCCGGCAGCGCTCAACGCACTGGCGATCCCCTCGCGCGACGGTCTAGTGAGCACACGCACTTCGCCGCGCGCGACAGGACGATCATCATAGGCCTGCAACACATAGTGGCCCCGTGTTGCAAGAACGTTGGCCAGTCCTGGCTCGGGTTCAGTCAGAAGCAGAAGGAGGGGCGCCGGAGCATTAAGAAGAGCCCTGGCCGCTTCGGGAGTGGTCGCCACCAGGCAGCGGGCGCGATAGGCAGCAGCCACATCGTCAGGCAGTTCACCGAGTGCGGCATGGAAGAATGCAACCACCTCATCGGCGGCGGTTGCCTGCAAGGAGAGAACGGACGGGACTGCCCGAAGCCAACGCAGAACTTCCGCAGCGTCCTCGTCGCGGTCACTGAGAACGAGGTCCGTTGTCAACGGCCGCTCCGTAGCAAGCGACCATTCTTCCCAAACTTCCTCCAGTTCTCGGGTTCCATTGGGTCGCTTTCCCAGCCGCGTAGCCAACCAAAGGCCGACCGCCGGCGCCTGCTCGATCCAATGGACGAGATCATCAGCGTCGTAGGCGCGAACCTCTTTCCACGGGCCTTCACTCTGACGCGCTTTCGCCCATTCGTCCTTCCCGGCCCAGTGGCGCGGAGTAACGAAGACGAAGGCGGCGCTGGTGGGGTCGAGGGGAGAAGGATCGCTCGTCCGCTTGCGATAGTCCTCATTCGCTTTCTGGACGATATTGCTTCGCTGAGCGCCAATTTCCCACCCGGCTTCACCCTTGGGTACGTAGGGACTGGGGGTATCGGCCGAAGTAATTCCATCCCAGCCTGGATAACGAACCCTCTCATCCGAAGGAAAGCGAAGGTGGACTGCTGAGCCGTAGGTGGCGCGGATCAGATGTGCGAGAAGCGTCGGAAGGCTGATGGCTCCGTCGTTGCGGTTTGCCCAGTTTGAAAGGTCCTCGGCGCTGACCCATCTGATTGGGATTGCAGGTTGGTCGGAAGTGGTAATGATGGGAACTTCGGGCCCGATCACAGCACCAGTGGCGAGGAACCGAATGCCAGCGCCCTCAAGAGCGCCCCGGATGGCTTGGGCGTTGTTTGCTACAGGGGTTCGTTGACCGCGCTCAAAGTCAGCGACCGTCGAGGTCGCCACACTGGCCGCCTTGGCGAGATCCTGTTGAGACCACGCCAGGAGCGCACGGGCTGCCCGGACGTGTTTGGGCGTGAGGTCACCAGGAGGAGAGCTTGACGAAACCATGGTCATAAGAAATATATGACATCGATTAAAAATTCCAGGCTGTTATTTTTTGTTGGCGAATTTTTGAATTTGTCTTCAATTGGTAACAAGCAGTCACTACCCTCGCCGAGCGAGCCCCACCGCCTCTGATCGGAGGCTGCCGTATCCGCGGCGGCTCTCGAACAGGGCATCAGCACATTAGAAAACGTGATCCTGTTATTTTTTGTCGGCACCTCCCCTATAATCTTCTACAAAAGATAATTAATGACCGACCACCATATGACCTTTCGCGAACGCGCTCTTAGCCTGACCAAAGATCTCGGGATTGCGCGCGCCCGTGACTTCAAGGCTGCCGGCATTCCCCTCGTGTATCTAAGGCGCCTGACCGAGGCCGGCGAGCTGGTTCGCCTCGGTCGCGGCCTCTATCAAGATCCCGATCGCGTCGGGGAGGATGCCGCGCACGATCTGGCGGAAGCCAGCCGGCTCGTGCCTCACGGAGTGATCAGCCTGATCAGCGCACTTCGGCAGCATGGGCTAACCACCCAGCTGCCTCATGCCGTTTGGATGACCATTCCACACAAGGCCCGCACGCCGCACAAAGGCCTCCGGCTCGAAATCGTCCGCGCGACCGGTGAAGCACTGACTGCGGGCGTAGAGCATATCCGCGTCGAAGGCGTTGACGTGCCGATATACGGGGTAGCGAAGACTGTCGCCGACTGCTTCAAGCACCGCCGCAACGTTGGTGAGGACGTCGCTATCGAAGCGCTGCGCGAATCTCTGCACCAACGAAAGACCACACCGGGCGAACTGATGAAGTTCGCCGCTATCGATCGCGTCGTCGGCCGAATGGAGCCTTTGATCAAGGCGATCCAGTGACCGCTAAGATCGTCAAAAATCTGGATGTTTCGATCAGAGCCCGACTGCTCAATCATGCCAGGCAACACGGTGATGACTACCAGCGCGTCCTGACACGCTACGCAATCGAACGCCTGCTCTTTCGCCTCAGCAAAACCGAGGCGGCCGCTCGCTATGTGCTCAAGGGCGCCATGCTGTTCGTCACCTGGCCGGAGCACGTATTTCGGCCAACCGCGGATCTCGATCTGCTCGGCGAGGGCAGTCCCGACCCCGTAGCTATCGCCGAACTGTTCGTCCGCATCTGCCAAGTTGAAGCGCCCGATGACGGTATCAAGTTCGACCCAGACAGCCTCAAGATCGAGGCAGTTCGCGAAGCCGACAAATATCAGGGTGCCCAGCTAAGTCTGACGGCGGACTTGGCTGGCGCGAAACTTCACGTGCAGGTCGACATCGGCTTCGGCGATCATGTGTATCCGTCGCCAAAGCGAGGGACCTTTCCCAGCCTGCTGCCGAACCTGCCGGAGGCAAGCGTGCTGATGTATCCCCCCGAAACAGTGGTCGCGGAGAAGTTCGAGGCCATGATCCGCTTTGGGGAAGTAAACGGCCGGATCAAGGACTTCTACGACATCTGGGTCACGACCCGCATCTTCCCCTTCGACGCGTCGAACCTTGTCGAAGCGGTCATCGGCACGCTTCGGCGCCGAGAGACTGCCATCCCCATCGTAATGCCCGCTGGTCTGACAGAGGCTTTTGCAGCGATTGTAGAGGATCGCGGTCTTTGGAGTGGCTTTCTTCGCCGCAACCCACCGACTCTCAAACCTCCGAGCTTTGCGGAGCTCCAAGAAGAATTGCGACGCTTCTTCGGTCCCATTATCGATAGTCTTGCGTCCCCGGAGAATGCCCGCGGCCGTTGGAATCCCGATGGCGGAGCTTGGCTCTAAGGCGCAGAAACACCTGCGGCCATCGCCAGTTTGCCTTCACTGCGGTTCAATCAACGCCCGCAATTTGCCGGACGGTGCTCAGTGATGGCGCGATCCCTCTGTGTCGCTTGCAGCCGCAGCCGAGGCGAAGAAGGGCGCCCGGAGTGGAGCACCTTCGAAGGAATGGCGACTTCCGGGATCTTCGACCACAGCCATGAACGGCGCGAATTGGGCGCGAAGCGGTCAGTGGCGATGCCACTTATCATCGGCATTCACCTGGAGACAGATGGGGTTCTCTGATCGCGGAGCTGATTGCAAGCTCCCTTTCGCCGTATCCATGTTCCTGCCGGCTCTGTGGTTCTCTTCGCGGTCAACGCTGGGTCGCCGCATGTTAGCGTTCAGGACGTGGGTGCCTCAATGTAATCGACGCAGTACCTTAAATTAGGCCCCCCCATCTACGAGATCACCGACGCCATCGTCCCGGCAGGGACATAACACCGCCGAAAGGGCGGATGTTGTTGTGGGCTTAGCCGGTGATCACGCGGTCGCCCCCTTCTTCGACCAGCGGAATTCGCTGCCGTCGATCCAGATCCGATGCATGCAGGCCAAGGCGCCGACCTCGGGATTGCGGAGCGCAAGCGAGCGCAACGGCGAATCTAGATGATGTCCGCCGTGTGGATAAATCGAAATGTCATTCGGAATGGTCTCCTGGCGAACGGAAGCTCAAGCGAAAGCCTACGCCAAGTCAAATTTTTGCCGAACCGCCTTGGCAAGCGGCGAAAGCCCCTTGGTTTTCGGTAGCAAAGTCCGTCTGCCTTGAGCAACAGTTTCGATGCGTCGATGCTATCCTTCTCCTAACGAGGAAAGTCGCTATCCATTCGGGCATTATGCGGGGATGCAAGCGCTGCAGTCCTGCCGCACTGCATCTTCTCGTGGAGCATATGTCGCGCACCCTCACTGAGCAAAGGTTTGGTCCGACGCCCTTCAGAATTCGTGGTACTCATCCTGGCTCATAGCAAGCAGCTGACGGGATCGTGGTCCGATTTTTGGTTCAAAACAATCTCCCGCCTTTTATTCGGCGCTATAGTTTTGAAATATTCCGTGGAAAATATTGATCCGACGAAAAGAGTGCCTTTTCACTAACTTCATTTCGTGAAAATTGGCTGCAAGGTCGAATCGCTTCAGACAGCCCGTTTCTGGGCCTACATCACCGAAGATGGCAGGCCTCCGCGGAACTCAAGTTGGCGGGGTGGAAAAGCGGGTTTGAAAAAAGTGAAAATTCCTCTTTCCGCTTTTTCGTTCTTCGTCAGATCAAAAGAGTACCAGATGACTGGATTGCCAAGGAGAGCCGGGTGAAGCCACTGGCGGGATCGAACAAACAAGGCGAACGCTACGTCCGGCCGGACGCGGTGACGGCCGAGATAGAGGCGGTCCTTGAATGGCCGCTGCCGCAGGCGTTCGCTTTGGCTGCGGCGGGCAACCTGCGGCCTCAGACGCTTGTCTACTTGATGCGAAACTGCAAGCCGAACCGACATACTGCGCAATATGATGCCCTGATCGTTGCGTTCTTCTCAAGGCTGCAGCGGGCCGGCGCTCCAATGACAAGGGGTATGTCGGACCTGGACAGAGAACGCGTAGACGATCTGGTCAAGGACAAGGCGCTGAAGTTGATGGAAAGGGACCGCCTGGACATCTTCGAGATGAGTTTCAAGCTCGGTGCAGAGCGGCTTTATCTGACGGCAAAGGCCGCTGTCCGTCTTCGCACTAGGACAGAGGTCTCACGTGAGGACCTTATCGAACCGGGCTCCGACCTGACCGGCGAGGAGGCTGCGGATTCGCTGGGCCTGGCGAAAGGTGGATCGATGCCTTTGGCGGAGGCCAGAGCGATGTTGAACCAGATCTACGAGATGCTCACCGAAAAGGAGCGCCTGGCAATATTCTACGTGCATGAGGCTGGCCTGACAGAGAAGGAGGCGGCTAAGCAGATGGGCTGTTCGGACCGCAACGTCCGATATTTGATTAAGAGCGCGAGCCGAAAGGCACGGGCGAGCGAGGAGAGCGCGCCACGCCAAAGGCGCGGGAAAGAGTGAGGCCATGAGCAGCAACCCAATTCCTATGGATCAGCTTGACGATATCCTGGCCGGCGTGCACCTCGAACTCGAGGATGGCGCCACCGCCGACCGCATCAATCAGATTGCAAACGAGAACCCGCTACTGCGCGCAGAGATTCTGGCCTTTGCCGCCGAATGGTTCGCTTCGGATGGAAGTGATTTGTCGGACGACATCCTCACCGTCGAACAGACGGTTTCGGAGCATACAATATTGTTGGAGCGGTTTTGGCAGTTGACAATGCCTGCTGCGGGCGACCCGTTCGAGAAACTATCGACTGACGACCTGCAAGCATTGGCTGAGCGATGCCGCGTCGACCTGGTTATCCTTCGTCAGCTTGTAAGGGGCCGCATCGACGAGACCACCATTCCGGGAAAGTTGATTGCCTGGCTCGCAGACGCCACCGGCGCGAGGATGGCAGACGTCTGGTCACATCTGGGATCGGGTCAAATCAACGCCGCTGCCGACTATTTCGCGCCTTCCGGCAGGCGCACGGGCACAAAGGTAAGCTTCGCCGAAGCGATTCGAAGTTCGGACCTCAGTCCAGATGACAAACAGTTTTGGCTCGCGCACCTGGAAGCTTGATTGGACCAGTTTGCAGCAATTCGCGCACTTGCTCGGGCACTCAGGAATGAAGCCGCACTGTCGGATTCTCTGACAGCAATCGAGGTTGCTCGCGGGGCGGCAAAACACCTTGGGCTCAAGATCCGACCACATGAGCCGGACTACCATGAGCTGGACGGTGCGCATGGCGCGCTCGATCGTCAGTTCAAATTCATATTCGTGCGTAATGACCTAGCCGATGACGAGCTGGCCGAGGTGATCGCCCATGAGATTGGTCACTTCAGAGTCCATGATGGTGTTGAGAAGGGCTACTATCCCCGCTCGGAAGCGAATGGCGGGGATCCCAACCAGCGCATTGAGACTTATGGCATCAAGGAGCGCCGGGAAGCCCAGGCCAACAGTTTTGGACGAGAGCTGGTTTTGCCGCGGCCGCTTGCCAAGCAACTATTTCTGCAAGGAATGAACGCCAGCCGCATCTCTGAAGACCTCAAGGTGCGCTATGACACCACGCTGCAGCAACTTGCCGACGGCCTGCTTCTGCCTGACGTACAGCCTACGGCCGAAACGTCCAGTCCCACAAACGACAATTGCAATGAGTCACAGGCCCGCGCGGTCGATCATCGCGGGTCGCCATTCCTGCTTGGGGCCGGGCCTGGAACCGGAAAGACCAAGACCCTCACCGCCAGGATCGTCTCCCTGATTAAGGACAAGGTCCCGCCAGAGAAGATCCTGGCTCTCACGTTCTCGAACAGAGCGGCACTGGAACTGGCCGAACGGGTCCAGCGCGTAGCGGGCTCAAGTGCCGTCAATGTCTGGACCGGAACATTTCATGCTTTCGGATTGGACACGATCCGCAAGCACCATGCGCTCTTCGGCGTCTCGGACGATCCAAAGATCGTCGACGCCAGTGAAGGCGTGGCAATGCTTGAGGAGGTCCTGCCAGCGCTTGATCTGAAGCACTACCTCAATCTCTTCGAGCCGGCGCTGGTGCTTCGCGACATATTGCGAGCGATCGCACGCGCCAAGGACGAATTGTGGAGCTGGAAAGACTACGCGCGGGCTGCCGAACAGATGCGCGCGAGGGCACAGTCGGATGACGAGGCGGTGGCTGCAGAGAAGGCGCGCGAAGTAGCGCTGGTCTACGAGCACTATCAGAACCAGCTCATCGAGGACCGGGCGGTCGACTACGGCGACCTGATCATGCGACCGACACTGTTGATGCGCTCGGACCAGGATTTCCGGGAGGGAATGCGCAAGCGCTTCACCCACGTCCACATAGATGAATACCAGGACGTGAACCGCGCTAGCGCGATGCTCGTCAAGGAAATCGTTGCGGAAGGCAGCAATCTGTGGGTCGTGGGCGACGCCCGTCAGTCCATCTACCGGTTCCGTGGCGCATCCGCGGCAAACATAGCCAAATTCGAGACTGACTACTCCGCGGGGACAAGGGACGGCCTGGAAGAGAACTATCGCTCAAGCGAAGAGATCGTCGGGGCTTACACGGCCTTTGGCGCCACGATGAAAGTCAGCGCCTTCGCCGGCACCAGCACGCTGCATGCTGCGATCGGTGCGATCGGTGAGAACCCGTTCATTTTCACATGCGCCGACAGCCAGGCCGAGATGGACGTCCTTGCCGGGTCAATCCGCGAGCTCGAGACACAAGGCGTTTCGCTCCGCTCCCAAACCGTTCTTGCCAGAAGCAACGGCTCGCTTGCCACTGTTGCGGAGGAGCTTGAGGCACGGGCAATACCCGTTCTCTATCTCGGGCCGCTGTTTGAGCGCGCAGAGGTTCGCGATCTGCTTTCCCTGCTTTCGATCATATCTGACAGCGCGGGCACCGGACTGGTGCGTATCGCCGGTCTTCCAGAATATCGCATTCCCCTGGAGGACGTGCTGAAGGTCATTGGGGCTGCACGCACCACCGAGCAGCGGGTTTTCGATCTTCTCAGAAAAATCGAGAGCTTGAAGGAAATTTCACCGGCCGGGCTTGCCGGACTGATGATGTTGGCCCGTCACCTGCAAGGGACCACCCAGGGCACGACACCCTGGCTGGCGCTTAGCCGGTTTCTTTTTGACACAAGCGACTATGTAAGGACGGTTCTGTCGGGTCAGTCGCCGTCCGATGACCTGCGTCGGGTCGCGGTGCGCCAGCTCCTCGATGCGCTTCGCGCCATGCCCCTCCACGGCAAGGGAACACCGATCCGCCGCGCTCTTGATCGCATCCGCCACATGATCATGCTTGCCGACGAGCGCGACCTCAGACAGCTCCCGCCTGAACTGAGCGGGCTAGACGGGGTGCGCCTTATGACCGTTCACGCATCCAAGGGCCTGGAGTTCGAGGCGGTCCACCTGCCGGGGCTTTATGCTGGAGCGGTTCCCGCACCAAACCGACCGCCAGCCTGCTCCGCGCCGGTCGGAATGCTGGGCCCCGAGGAGGAGGACGCTCACGAGGCGGAGGAGGAGTGCATCCTCTTTGTTGCCATGTCGAGGGCAAAGAGGCACCTCAGACTCTATCGGCCGACCACGCGAAACGGCCGGAAGGCCAATCCATCAAAATTTCTCGAGCGGGTTCCAGTCGGCCCGGGTCATTCCATCGCCGGCGTGATCCGCGAATTGCCGCCGCGGAGCTATCACCCTATTCGCCTTCCGGCCGCCCCTGATGAGCTGACAGCAGATGATGTGGAGCGCTACTTCCAATGTCCGCGGCGCTTCTTCTACGCGCGCGTCCTGGGCCTGTCACAGCGATCCAAGGCGGGCGCATATCTTGCCGCCCATGGCTGCGTGCAAAAGGTGATCGCCTTCGTTCGCCAACTCGGCGAGGGCGTCGAGTATGACCGCGCCGAAGCCGCGGCGATTTTTGACCAGGCGTGGTGTGAAAGCGAGCTCGAAGAGCATATGTTTGGCGCTCAATATCGCAAGCTGACCATGTCGATGCTCGACCGGTTGCACGCTTCGGCGGCTGGAGCCGCCGCCACCGATGGCCGCCTCTCCACGGCTATTGGGGGCGAGATTGTCGGCCTGGCGGTGGACCGCGTCGTTCGCGACGGCGACAATCACGTCGTCAAGACAATCCGCTCGGGACGGCAATCGACCGGCGATGCGGATCGGCTGTCAGTGACCCTTCTTCTGAAAGCGGTCGAAGAGACGCTCGGTCCCCAGACGCGTGTCGAGAACCATTACCTGCTCCTGGGCTCAGTCTTGGAGATAGGCCAGACGAAGACGAAGTTCGACAAGCGTCTGGACGACTGCGAGGTAGCGATCGCAAACATTCGGGACGGGCTCTACGAGCCAAGGAAGGACGATTTCCGCTGCCCGCGCTGTCCTTACCTCTTCATTTGCGCCGCGCCGAACGCCGAAGCCTGACCGGGACCTTTCCTCGGCAGTACCGTTTGGCGGCCGAGGCACCGGCGGCGACATCAATCCTCTAAATTTTTTGGCGGCGGTCTTTCCGCTTTCACTGAGCTCAAACGATCCAATGTTCAAGGGCGGCCTGTTGCCGTGCCGGAACAGAGGAAACTGATAGATGAAGACTGTAATTTTTTTCGCGGCCGGAGCTGATCCTCTCGATCGCCTTCAACTGGAGGGGGCCGCCGTCGTCGGAGATCTCCTCCTACTGATGAAGGAGCGCGGCGTCGATGTCGCTGAGCTTCTGATTTTCAAGGAGGACGACGACGAGCCCCTGGAGCATCACCACCCGCTCCATGGCCATGACCACCCGGTGTTCCATGCCCACCGCTGCCGTAAGGTCGACGTCACGGTCCACTATAAGACTGAAGCGTTCAAGCACAAGTTCGCGCCCTCGGCGACTATCGCCAAGGTGACCCGCTGGGCCGTGGACAAGGCTGGCCTTGGCAAGGAGGAGGCCGAGGAGCACGTCCTCCAGATCCATGGTAGCCGCGTCCAGCCCCCTCAGAATGCACATCTGGGAAGCTTCACCGGCGAAAGCTGCGCCGTTGTGTTCGACCTGGTTCGTAAGAAGTTGGTGCAGGGCTGATGGAAGCTTTGGCGACAGCCGAGGAAAGGGCGTTCCGGGCACACCTGGAGCGCCCTGATTCCCAGCTCGGCACAATCGGCGAGAGCGCAGCCTCGAGCCCGACCCATCAGGCGGCGCTGCTCACCGCTCTCAATTGCGCTCGCCGCACCTTTCTTGGCGGCGTTACGGTGTCGGGCGTCCTGGACGCGCCTTTGACGGTGCCGGTCGTTGCCGGTGCGACCCTGGCTGACGCGGTAGGACATCTTCAGGGCATCGTCGTCGAGGACATTCCGCAAGGCGTTCCGCTTGTCAGCATCGGAGCTCCGCCGGCGATCGATCGCGCGGGTTTTGCTATCAGAACAACATTCGAAGGCTGGCGAGCTGGCCTGGTGCCCTTCGACGCCCCTGCCCTCCCCGACTCTGCCGAGTTTGCTCCCGCTGGCGTGCTTGCTGGAGCGCTGGCCGTGTCGGAAGTCTTCGCCCATTTCGATGGCGGGCCGATGGCAGGCTACAGATCGATAGGGATGTCGCTATGGGATCTCAGACGGTCCGCCGATTGGAGATCACCGGCGTCGGATGGACCTGCCGTGGCACAGTTCCCATCGGATTTCTGGGTGATCGGGCTTGGCCATCTAGGCCAGGCTCTCCTATGGACGATCGGGCTCCTGCCTTTTGCCGATCCGTCAAATGTCCGCATGTTCCTTCAGGACGTCGACCGGGCCGGCCCGTCGACCGAGAGCACATCCGTTCTCACTTTCGCTACAGACGCCGGGCGGCTGAAGACCCGCATCTGCGCTGACTGGGCTGAGGCCCGCGGTTTCCAGTCCAGGATGGTCGAGCGGAGGTTCGCCTCCGACCTGCGTGTTGGCCACGAAGAACCCCTGCTGGCGCTTTGCGGAGTGGACAACCCCCAGGCGCGGGCCATCCTCGAAGGCGCGGGCTTTGCGACGGTTTTCGAGGCCGGCCTGGGTAGCGGCGTGGAGGATTTCCGCCTGATCAGGACCCATAGCTTCCCGGCGCCAAACAAGGCCCTCGATATCTGGGCCGACGACCCGGAGGTGGACGAGGCGGGGCATCAAGGAAATGCGCCCGTTGCCCTAGCTGGGCACCCGCCTGCTTATAAGGATCTCCATGATCGCGGCGACCTCGACGAATGCGGCCTGACGCGGTTGGGACAAGTGGCGGTGGGCGCTCCCTTTGTCGGTATGATTGCTGCTGCCATCCTGATCTCGCAAACGATCCGGATGGTTGCCGATGGCGTTCGCCCCACCGTCGTCAATTTGGATCTTAGGGCACCACAGCATCGTAGCCTTGTGCTGCGCGAAGCTCATGATATCGTTCTGTTTGGCACCGCCGGATTGGCCTGAGGAGGATGTCCACCTACTCGAGAATACAAGTCACCTCGCCTGTTAAGAGCGTTGGCTTCCAGGGTGAGGGCCGGATATATCCACTGGAGCCCGTTCGAAATTGTGGGGCGGCGAGAAGGACGGCCTCAACCATTGTGGGCAGCTCCATATCGGCCGATCGAGCAGCGAGCGAGCCGGGGATATCACCGACCAAAAGCTTTCCTTCGGCCCTGCGTCCTCGAGCGCCTCGAGATCCGGCAGCTGGCGCAGCGTCTCGAGCCCGAACTGCGACAGGAAATTTTTGGTCGTGGCATAGGTATAGGGCGCGCCCGGCTGCGGGCTGCGAGGCCCGGAGGCGATGAGATCCTGCGCGCGCAGCACGCCGATCAGGTCGCGCGACACCTCCTTGCCGGAGAAGGAAGACAGCTCGCCCCGCGTTATCGGCTGGAAATAGTACAATGCACATCAAGACGAGTGCCTCCGATTGCGACAGCTCTTTTGATCCGTCGGCGCCCTGCCCTGCGGCCGCGCCGAAGGCGGCGTGGATGACGTGTCGAAAGGCTTTCTTGGTCCGATGCTGCCAGCCGCCGGCGACCGCTACCAGCTCGTAGGGGCGGCCGGCGAGCTCGGCGCGAATATCGTCGATGACCAGCTCGAGATTGCAGCTTTTGCCGACGACGCGCGCCAGCACCTCGCGCGGTACCGGCCCGCTGGCCGCAAAGGTCACAGCTTCCACCCGGCCCATCCACTCGCGCCGGCGCAGTTCGGCCGGCAGATGTTCCAACTCGGTGTCCAGCAAAGTCGGCTGATCGTTTGCCTTGCGGCGGGCGGACGCTTCGCTCATGGCTAGAGCCCAAACAGGCGGAAGGTGGTGCGGCCGGAGAGCTCGCGCACAGCTTCGAGTTGTTGCACCCGCTCGAACAGTCGCCGCGTCGCAAAACGCGACAGGTTTTTGGTCGTCAGCGATCCCGGGACGGCGTCTTCACTGAGCAGCAAGAAGATCACATCGCCGGCGCCCTTGGCGCGCAATTTTGGCGCGATGGCGATGAGTCTTTCGGCACGACGCGACAAACTCGCCGGCCAGCCGGCAGGCCTCGCCCGTTGCTTGAACCAGCGCCAGGCAAACCGCCCGATCGAAACTGCTGTCCCCGGGTCGGATGCGCTTGCCGCCGGTCTCGCCGCGAAAAGCCGCGCCAAAGGCCTGAGCCATCAGCAGCGGCAGCGGCCAGCGCAGGCTTTGCGCCAGCACCAAGTCGGCAAGCCACCAGGCTAAAAGCTCGGAATCGGGCCTCAAGGTGACGATGTGAGCGGCGATCGCGGGCGCAAGTGCCAGGCGTCACGCAGCGCGGCTTCATCCTCGGCCCGGCCGACCAGACGCATGCTGGCGGCACTGCGAAGCGCCACGGTAAAGTGCCGTGCGCTTTTCGCCATCATTTTCGCACCGAAACGCACAGCCTGTCGGAGGCATAAAACGACCGCTAATGTTGCCTTATCATTCGCATAGCGATGTGCAGCTTAATTGGAGTTCTGCGAAGGCACTTAAACTAGCGTTTCCTTGCACGATGAACTGGGCTGTTTGAGCCTGACAGCCCTGCGCTTTTAGAGACCTGATCATGCGAATAGTGAATGAGCTCAGAACTAGATGAACTGCGTGATCTGGTGAAAGCGGGCTTTGGCTGGGTCCTCCCGAAGGGAACCTTTTCGCTACGGTCGACAGACATTTTATGGACTGGAACTCCGGACGACGCTCTGCGCATCGCGGCCAACCTCGAGAATGAGCCAAGCATGCCGCGTGACGTTAGCGAGGTAGCCGAGCGCTATGGCTGGGTACCGCGCCGCATCAATCCCGCGCTCGCTTCCCCAGCCCCACGAAAGCTGATCGTCGATTACAAGGTGATCGCCTCCGACTATGTGGTCAACCGCGTCGTCAAAACTGATTAGACCCGCGGCATCGTCAAAAGCCGCAGCTGAACGGGAGGTCAGGGTCCGGCGAGCCAATCACTAAGGGGAGTCGCCGTATTCGACCTATAGTCCCAGACCATCCAAAGTGCGGTCCTTCATCTCCCCCCAGACGATGATGCGGGGATACAGATCGAGGTGTTCCCAGGAAGCCCAAGTTATGTCGGCTGGGTCGTCCGCGGACGGGAAAAGGGCGATCTTCGGAATACCCTTGTACCATCCGCAACGCCGAGTCCCCAGAGCACCCACCGACTCTCTTTGCTGTTCTTGCTCGCCAGCAAACGAACTGTACGATCTGACGGATGCGAGTCTTCAGCAGCGATGCCGTCTTTTCCGTAGTATAAGGTGGCATTTCCGGATCCACCTTGTCGGTGTAAACCTTCGGCCATGGTTCTCCAGCACGATCGTGGCGCCCACTACCAAGTCATCGTCCTTAGTTGAGTGCGACAGGAATGTGGCACCCTCCAGCGGCTTCTCTGACGTGCTTTTACGGATCGTCTGCTGCTCGTTCAGGGTTCTTTGCGCGGCGTACGAGCGTAGGCGGAATGAAGACCGGCATTGGCCCCCTCCCGCCCGTTTCTATGCGGCCGTCCACGTCGACAATCTGCTGACAATGAGGACTTGTAGGATCCCCCAGTAGGTGAAAACCCCATGACGATCATCTTCGCAGGCCGCGATCTGAAGCACGCGTCCGGCGCGCTTTATGCCTTTCCCTTTGGCGAGGCTTTCGGTGAAAAAACGCCGACCGAAGGAACGGAACACCAACGCCGCTGAACGGGTGCCGAGCTGTGCGATCCCGTTCGAAGAGGTTGAGGAAAGCGCCGCTAAATGCGGGTTTGCACGCTGCCGATGGAACGGCGTGGTGCGCCCACTACCGCGTTGCCGGGCCATATAAGCGAGTTGGTCCGGCGCGAGAGCACCCATGGCCACAGAACGGGATTGCACCGGCCGTCACCACTGTCAAAAAATGGCGAAGTTGGTGATCCGGCACAGTATCGACGCTTAGCTTTTCCCGCGCTTTGGCGATTAAGCGTTCCAGCGTGGGAATCTCGGGCACCCCTTCGATCACTTCGTCGCCGAGAACCAAGGCCGGCGTGCCGGTGATGTACAGCTCCGTGGCGAGCGCGCCATTGCGCTCGAGGGCGTCTTCGATGGCGGGATCTTCCATGTCCCGCTTGAGCTTCTCAACGTCGAGGCCCACCTGTCGTGCGATAGTCAAGATGGAGAATTCGCTGACCTGGCCGCGAGCAGCCATAAGGGCGTGATGAAACGGCTCATATTTTCCCTGTTTGCGGGAGGCGAGCGCCGCCACTGCGGCGAATTTGGAACCCGGTGCCTTGCCCGGATACTCTTTGTAGACAACCTTCAGCTTGGGATCGTCCTTGAGGGCTTGCTGGATGATAAGGTCTTCCGCCCGGCAGTGCGGACAGTTGTAGTCCAAAAACACCACCAGAGGGACGTCGCCATTCGGGTTGCCAGCAGTTGGCGCAGAGGGATCGTTGAAGAGTGCGTCGCGCCGCTCCGGAATGAGCTTCCGCCAATCCGCCTCGAGCAGGCGACGGTTTTCGCGCTGGCGCAGGTAGTCTATAACAGGCGGATGATGTTGCGCTACAAGCCCGGCAAGAAGCAGGGTCAGGATTAAAAGAGCGATACGGCCGGCTCTTTGTTCAGGCATGGGCCAGGCTCGAATCAACAGTGAACGGCAGGGCAGCAAAGAGGGCTTGCGGGCCGCGGGACTCGCGCTGCGGTTTGCAGGTCACAAGAATCAACATACTGTCTCCTGACCGGATCGAGGTGGGCTCCTCCCTCCCGGGCATCTCCCGTCGCTGCGCTCCGGTCGAACGTTGCGCCCAAGGTCGCAGCAAGCTCCGTGCCAATTGCGACAGCGCCGACAAACGCGCAGGTTTCCGGGATTCATAAGGGCCTTTCGCGCCGCGCTTTTGCGGATTCCAGCACTCGCTGCTGGCGAATACCCGCACATTCAACTCGGCGACGGGCGGTGGGACCGGCGGCGGAATCCCCGCCACCCTGCCCTGTCCGCTCATTCAGCGGTTGGCGGCGCAAACAGCGGCGCGGCCTCGGCCCACTGGTCAGCGGTCCGGAAAGCCGCCACGATCGGCATGGGCGCGGACCGGAACCGCCATCCAGGCGGCTAGCTTCGAGCGCCCCGTTGTGCCTTCGGACAAGACACGCACGATCTGCTTTTGCGTCGTCACCTTCTCCGAGACATGGCGTCGGCGACCTGCGTTTCAGCGATGTGCGCCAGCATCGCGTTGGCTACTTCCTTGTCGCGTATGCAGATCGAAGAAGGTCTCGTCTGGCTGCCACAATGCGCTCATGCCGACATTCAGATGGTTACCGCCCCCTTGGACCACGGCCCATCCGGCCCTCCAGCCACTCGCCATGACGATGGTGAGGGCGCACCACATCGTCGTCGGAGAGCCTCCAAATGCGGGCGAAGATTGGCGCCGTGGTATAGTCGCCGCCATTGCCGCCGGCTTCGCGCCGTCCTCATCCGGCGCCCCAAACAAAGCCAAAACCTCGGGCCGTTTTCGGCTCGAGTTCCCGGGTCAAGCTTGAACGTCTCGTTCACGACGATCTGGCGTGGGCGACACCGTGGCGCCTGGCGTCGATGCTTCAGACGACGTTGGGCGTTGGTCACGCCTTTTCCGGCGGCGCGAAGCTGTGTGATCCCGTGTCCAAAAGCTGACAGCGGCAGACAAAATGTCAGGTTCACTACAACTGACATCTGGGCACTGTGGAGGTTTTCACGGCAAATCGCGCTTGCTGGGCGCTGAGGTGCTGGCACGGCCTTTGCAAGTTGAGAGGTGGCAACACGGAACGAGGGTGACTGCACCCAATGTGCAAGAGAAGCGCTGCGCTCCTCCCTTGAACCCGCACGGGCGGGCGAGGCCGGCATCAACCGGCGGGCAGATGCGCCGAGGGCAACAAGCACGCCCGACCCAACGCCGCCAGATCGGCCGAGCCGGTGCAGAAGCAGGCGACGGCCAACTGGCGGATGACGATCTCGAAATGCGCGACAACCGCCTCGGTGGACACCGTCGCCGCGCGCAGCACGCCGGCTGCCTGCCCGGCGATGTCCGCGCCCAGGCGGATGGCCTTGGCCACGTCGACGCCGTCGCGGATCCCGCCCGACGCGATCAGCTTCACCGTTGGCAGCGCCCGACGTACCGCCTTCACGCTGGCCGGGGTCGGAATCCCCCAATCGGCGAACGCCATCGCCACTGCACGGTCGGCGGCATCGCGGGCGCGCTCGCCCTCCACCGCGGCCCAACTGGTGCCGCCAGCGCCGGCGACATCGATCACCGCCACGCCCGCCTCGACGAGCGCACAGGCCACCGAGGCGGACAGGCCCGACCCCACTTCCTTGGCCACGATCGGCACGCCCACACTGCGCGCGGCGCGAGCGATCTGCGCGAGGATGCCGCGCCAGTCGCGGTCGCCCTCCGGCTGTACCGCTTCCTGCAGCGGATTGAGATGGACGATGAGCCCATCGGCCTCCAGCGCATCCACCGCCCGGCACGCCAGGTCCAGGCCGTCGGCCTCGCGCAGTTGCGCGGCGCCGATATTGGCCAGCAACGGAATGTCTGGGGCCAGGCGGCGTAACGCGCGCGTCAGCCCCTGGGAGTTGCGGGATTGCAGGCTCACGCGCTGCGAACCGACGCCCATGGCGATCCCCAAGGCTTGCGCTGCCTCGCTCAGATGCCGGTTGATGGCCTCGGCGCGCGGGATGCCGCCGGTCATGGAGCTGATCAGCAGCGGCGCGCGCATGGTCTTGCCCAGCAGCGAGGCGCGCAGGTCAATCTGCGTCAGGTCCAACTCGGGCAATGCGCAGTGTTCGAAACGGATGTACTCCCAGCCGGCGGCGACAGTGGCCGGCGCCGTTTGCCGATCCAGCACGATGGCCAGATGGTCGTCCTTGCGCCGGCTCAGGGCGGTTTCGCTCATGCTCGCTCCATTCGTCGCATGGGGCGACGGCGTTGCGTCGGATCGAACCGACGGCAGCGCGCGCACGCCGCCGCCTCCCGCGCGTTCAGGCCGGCGCATGCTGGCCTCCCCCTGGAGTGTCGCTGCGGTAGCGGCTGGTCGAGGTCTGGTAGTACTGCGCGCGGATGGCCGCCATGGCCTCGATCAACGGTCCCCACGGCGCGGGAAAGCGTTCTTCCGCCATCACCCCGTGCATCATGCGCGTATGGCCGGCCAGCTCGTCGTTGAGGAACTCCACCACAGGCATAGCCGGATAGCGCTGCAGCAGCAGGATCGCCGCGTTGTCGGCCTCGCAGACCGACCTGTCCTTGTCGCGTCCATGCAGATCGTTCTGCAGGCGCCCTATCGCGGAGATGAGCCGCAGGACCTGGCGAAACGCCGGACGCGCGCGCAAGGTCGCCATGTCCAGCCCCCACAGCAAGGACAGGCAACAGAACACGTTCGCGTAGGCGATCGAATCGATGCCGTTGTGCAGGTACTCGGCGTAGGACCAGTGTTCCGTTTCTTCCGCCTGCGCGTGTTCGGCGCGCAGCGCGGCGCAGTAGCACCGGGTATCGTCGAGAAGCTGAGCATAGTCGCGAGGATCGTAGGCGAGCGCGGCCAGCGAAGCGCGCAGCACAGCGCAGCCCTCGAATCCGGGGAGCGCACACGGTACGCCCTGCCCCAGCGCCTGCTCCACCGCGGCGAGCTGCTCCGGCGCGATCAGGCAACGGTCGTTGCAATCGTCGAGCCAGAACAGCAGCGCCAGTTCGCGATAGAACGCCACGATCAGCGTTTCGTCCTGCGGATCGCGGCCGGTGCGGGCGCTGGTCTCGCGCAGGCTCGGGTGGATGCGCTGCAGGATGTACTGGCCGCCCCTGACCGCCTCCACGGCATGCTCATCGGCGAACCCGGTCAGGGAATGCCCCCACTCCAGCACCTGCTGCAGCGCGCGTTCGGTCTGGATCATGGCGCCGCTCCTGCTCCCTCGGCCATGGCGCGCCGCCCCCAACGAAGCGCCAGCCACAACCCGGCGAGTTCGGCCACGCGCACGACCCGGGTGGGGCAATACAGTTCCTTGCCGATCCACAGCGGCGTCTGCGGCAATGCATGCGCCGCATGGCGGGCCAGCATCCACTTCAGCGCACGCGCCACCGCCTGCGCGATGCGCCGGCGCCCTGTCGGTTCTTCGCCCCCATCCATCACGTGCAACGCGAACAGCGCATAGGCGGTTTCCTCGAATGTGGACGCGCGACCGGCGCCCCAGCCGCCGTCGTCGCGCTGCGCCTGCAGCAGTGCCGCCAGCGCGCGCTCGTCGCGCCAATGGGGCTTGCCTTGCGCAAGCGCAGCGACCGCATGCGCGGTGGGATACAGCCACGAAACGTGCCATTTTTCGTTGTCCCATAGACCGTGCGGGTTGCGATTGGCCTCGACGTAGGCGCTGGTGCCGGCGGCGGGCTTTCCCAACAGTCGCAGCGCATGCAGGGCATGGATATTGGTCGACACGGAGGCATTGCGCTCGCCGGGGAAGGTGACGAACAGCTCGCCGGTTTCGAAATGGCGCAACGCATCGACCGCCGGGTCGCGGCCTGCAAGTCCCAGGACGCCCAACGCAACGGCGGTGTCGTCCGCATCGGCAGCGAAGTGCAAGGCCGGGCCCAGACCGCGCACGCCCAGGCGGGCGTCGAGCTGCGCGACGATCACGCGCACCGGTTCGGCGAGCGCTGGATGCGCGAACAGCCCGGCCAGATGCAGGGTGTACAGCGACCAACATGGCTCGAACACATTGATCGGCCAGACGTTGGGAACGACACCTTCGATGCCGCTGCGCGTCGCCCGCGATGCCGCCTTCAGATACGCGTCGGCGCGCACGACCTGCGGCGTTCTCCCCTGTGTCACGGCGTGCGCAAGCCACGCGGCAGTGGCCGCCGGACTGATGCCGATGCTGCCATCATCATCCGGACATGCGGTGGTCGGCGACGTCCCCCAGGCTTCCCAGGAGTGCAGCAACGGATGGCCGCTCGGTAACGTCGCCACCGCCCCCAGCTTGACCATGCGCGCTTGCCGCGACGGCAACAGCGCCGGGTGGCGCGGAAACGCCACGCCGCCCAGCAAGGATGCGGCCTCACCGCACAACTGCGGCAGGATCAGCTCAGCGCCGATCGGCGCGTCATCCGGCACCGCATGCGCGTAGGGATCGGGCTGGCGCTCGAGGAATCGGGTTGCAACCTGGACCGCATCGGCAGCGCCGGGAAGAGGATCGGCACGCTGCAAGGCCAGCAACGCCGCCCACGTGGGCGCATGGCGGAACAGCGGGAAGTCCGCGCTTCCCCATCCGCCATCGGCCTGTTGCTGCGCGATAAGCCACGCGTATGCGTCCTGCCGACCGGCGACGTTGCCGTGGAACTGTAGAGCTCGCGCCGTGTCGTAGACGGACGGACCGACGCTGCCGCCGTCGCTCATCTCGCTCAGCAGGTGGCGCAATTCGGAAAGGATCTGTTCGGACAGCGCGTTCACGCGGGACGTCCTTCTGCAGGCGTTTGACGAGAACCAGATCGGGCAGACGCCGGTCCGCATAGGGTTGTTGCGCGTAGCGCGCCGCTATGCGCCATGGCCGTGCTGGCCAACTGCTGCAATCGGCGCCCCGGACTCGGACACAGCGCAGCATGCACCGCTGCCGCCGGCCGATCGCAGCGGCACAGGGGCAACTCCATGCGAACGGGCGCGCTCATGCGCATGGCGCGTGCTTGATCAGATACGCGTTGGCCCGCTGCAGCATCTGCGCCAATCGTTCCGCACGCGGCCCCAGCGGGGCGATGGCCTCCGCGGCGTCGTGCAACAGATCCAGCGCGAACTGGCGCGCTGCCTGCGGCCCCATGATCGACGCGCAGGTCGGCTTCTGCGCCGCCGCGTCCTTGCCGGGGGTCTTGCCCAGCGTCGCGGTGTCCGCTGTCGCGTCGAGAATGTCGTCGACCACCTGCAATGCCAGCCCGAAACAGGCGCTGTAGCGATCGAGCGCACAGTACAGCGCAGCGTGTGCGGCATTCTCCGCGATGGCGCATAGCGCGCCCATGCGAACGGACGCGCGCACTAGCGCTCCGCTCTTCATCCGGTGCATCGCCACGATCCTGTCCAGCTCGACATGCTTTCCGGCCAGCGACAGATCCAGAGCCTGCCCGCCTGCGGCACCCTCGGCGGAGACCGCCTGCGCCAGTTCGCGCACGAGCGCGATACGGCTGTCGCCCGGCGCATCCAGGCTCGCCAGGGTCAGGAAAGCGTGCGCCTGCAGCGCATCGCCTACCAGGATCGCAATGGCTTCGCCGAACTTGACGTGCACGGTTGGAAGGCCGCGGCGAAGCACGTCGTCGTCCATCGCGGGCAGGTCGTCGTGGACCAAGGTACAGGCGTGCATCATCTCGATGGCGGCGCCGACGTCGTCGAGCATGTGCGCCGGCGTGTCGGCCAGTGCGCCGGCAGCCAGACAGAGCAAGGCGCGGGTGCGCTTCCCGCCATTCAAGGTGGCGTAGCGCATCGCCGCCATCAGTTCGGTCTCACCGTCCTCTTCGGCGCAGAGAAGACGCGCCAGCGCCTGTTCGACCCGCTTTGCGCCGTCCTGCATCCAGATCTCCGGCAGCAGCCTGCCGGATGCGCCGCGCGCCTGCGCGCCCAATCTGCCGAGCGCGGAAACGCCAGTTCGGTCGTCGTGTAGCTTCGAACCGGTCTGCATGTTGTTCATGTCCTTGTGCCTGACAGAAGACGGCCACGGCGAGCGGCTCCCAGCCGCGGTGTTGCCGGGGTCGCACCGAGCGGGCGCCGGGTGCAGCAATGCCGCGCGTCGCCGGCGCCGCCGCCTCGCCACACGGGGCATGCGATGCCACCTCATGAGAATCCGATGCGGATTTTCATGGACGGATGTGCAGTCGGGTAATAGCGCCGGCCTTTTTCGACGCCGCTCAGCAACCGGGGCCGCACCCCGGCTTTGTGCATGGTCAGCGCCAAGGCGATGCAGAACTGCACCATTTGCAGCCATACCAGGTGGTAGCCGATGCAGACGTGCGGGCCGGTACCGAACTGCAGCATGTCCACCGGCCGGATCGGCTCCGTGCGTTGCAGCCACCGCTCCAGGCGGAACTGATCAGGCGCCTCGTGCAGCAGCGCCGAGGTCGAGAAATGCAGCAGCGGGATGCACAGATCGGTGCCCGCGGGAATGCGCCGCTGGCCGAGTTGCAATTCCTGCAGCGCGCGGCGCGGCAAGAGCGTGATCGCCGGATGCATGCGCAGCGTCTCGCGGAACAGCGCCTCGGCGACCGGACACTGCGCCAGGTTCGCGTGCCGGGTCGGCACCGCGCCCACGCGTTGCGCCTCCTCGACCAGGGCGTCCCACAGCACAGGCCGCCGCGCCAGCTCGATCACCAACCAGGCCATCGTCGAGGCGGTGGTGTCGTGACCGGCAAGCAGCAGCACGCGGATATTGGCGACCAGGACGTCATCGGAGAGCGCATCGTCACTGCGATCGAAGGCGCTCACCATGTCGTTGATCAAGCCGGTGCGCGCGGCATGCGCGCGCGCGTCGCTGACGAACTGGCGCAACTGCGCGTCGATCCAGTCGCGGGCGGCGCGGCCGCGCCGCAAGGGCAGTCCGGGCAGGTCGACCCGGGGCGCGACGACCAACTGCAGCAGTTGCCGGTACTTGCGATGCCATCCCGGCAGGTCCTGCGCGGGGATTCCCATGAGGCTGAAGATGAGCTTGAGCATCAGGTCGCCGGTTTCGGGCAGGATGGTTACGTCGCCGCGGTCGCGCCACGCCTGCACCCGCGCCAGGATGACGGGCGCGAACAGGTCGCCGATCCCGGCCTGGGTCAGCCCCTTGGGCAGGAACGCCGCCTTGATCGCATCGCGCGCCTGCCGGTGCGCGCCGCCGTCCTGGGCGACCAACGTTCCGCCAAGCAATTCGGGCGCGATCTCTGCGATCAGCGCCGAGGACGCGTCCTTGTGCCGGAGCAGTGCGAACGCATCCGGATCCATGCAGGTCATCAGGTGTCCGGCAGGGCCGAAATTCAGCCAGAAGTGGCTGCCCAGCGTCCGTTCCGCGCGCCGCAGCAGGCGCGGCAGGTCGCAGGCGATGGCGGGAAGATGCCCGACAAGGGGGAAAGCGCCGGGCACGACCGGGATGTCGTACCGCAGCCGGTGCCGACGGTCCAGCGGGTTGAGCAGCATGTTCATCAGCAGCGCGCCGCTTCGGCAGTGTCGCCGGCAGCCCACGCGTCGGGGCTGTTGCCACCATCGGCGTACGTCGGCACATGCGCCATCATGCCGCCGTCGATGCAGACGACCTGGCCGGTGATGAACGCAGCAGCGTCGGAGAGCAGGAACGCCACCAGCGCGGCCACGTCCTCGGGGCGGCCGACGCGTGGCAGGAGCTGGTGCCGGTGCAGATACCGTTGCATGCACTCGTCCAGCTTGGCGAGGAGACGCTCGGTCATGATGAGACCCGGCGCAACCGCGTTGCAGCGGATCTGCGCATGACCGTACTGGGTGGCGAGCGAGGCCGACAGCATGTTCATCGCCGCCTTCGACGCGGCGTAGGACGTCTGCGCGGTGTCACCGCTGAGCCCCTGGCACGACGACATGTTGACGATCGCGCCACCGCCGCGGGCGATCATCCGTGGGATGGCCTGCCGGCAGCAGAGCAGCGTGCCGCGCAGATTGGTCGCCATGGTCTGATCCCAGACCGCCAGGTCCAGGTCGAGGATCGCGCGGTCGCGGGGGGTCAGATGCATGGCGCTCGCGTTGTTCACCAGCAGGTCGACCCCACCGAAGTGCCGGCCCGCCGTCTCGAACAGCGCTGCTACCGCCTGCGCATCGGCGATGTCCATGGCCAGGTCCAGCGCGTGGCCCGCTTCGGCCGCGATCTGCGCGGCGGTGGCGATGGCCGCCGAGCCATCAATGTCGGCCACCACCACTCTGCCGCCCTCGCGCGCGATGGCGAGGGCGCATGCCTTGCCGATGCCCGCGCCGGCGCCAGTCACCACGGCCACCTTGCCTTCAAACCGTCCCATCGTGTTCTCCTGGATTGCGTTGGTCTTCGCGGCATGCCGCTCGGCCTGCGCCGGAGAAGGCGCAGGGTCGGCGCTGGCGCGCTCGTCATGGCCAGCGTCGCTTTCGATGACCCGAATGGCGGCGACCGGGCACTGTCTGGCCGCGAGCCGCACGGCGGCGTGCAGCGCCTGCGGGACCGTCTCCACGTACACTTCGGCCACGCCGTCCGGTCCGCGCTGGCGAAAGGTGCCCGGCAGCGTCAGCACGCACTGCCCGGTGGTTCCGCACAGATCCTGGTCGACCACGACGCGCATCTCAGCCCCCCGCCTGCGCATGCAGCCGTACTGGCAGCGCGCGAAACGTCCTAAGGAACCCGGAGGGCTCCCGGGTCGGCTGCTCGGCCAATGCCAGCGTGGGGAAGCGCGCCTGGATCCGCGGCAGGCTCTCGGCCAACTGCACCCGGGCCAGTTGCGCACCGAGGCAGAAGTGGATGCCGTGGCCGAAGCTCAGCATGATCTTCCCGTCGGTCGACATGCCAGGACTGGTGCCGTAGAACCGCGCGGGATCGAAGCGGTCGGGATCGGCGAAGGCGTCCGGGTCGCGATTGCCGGCCGCGATCAGCACGCGCACGTCCGCGTTCTTCGGGATCACCACGCCGCCCAGTTCGATGTCGCGCTGGGCGATACGCGGAATGGAGCTGAACAAGGCGGGCGCGTCGCAGCGCAGGACCTCTTCGACGAATGCCTCCACCCCCACGGCGTCTCCCTGCAGCCAGTGCCGCTGTTCGGGATACGCCAGCATCGCCAGGACCGCATGGTCGATGGTCGCGGCAGTGGTGGCGAAGCCGCCCAGCAGCATGCCCCACAGCATGCTGATCAACTCCGCATCCGACAGCGTGTCGGTGTCGTCGTCATGTGCGCCGACCAGCGTCGATATGATGTCGTGGCGGGGATCGGTGCGCTTGCGCTGCACGAGGTCGCCGAAGTAGGCCTGCACCCTGGCGCTGGCCTCGTCCGCCGCGGCGAGCTGGGGATCGTTGGCGTACGGCCTCAGGCCCTCCAGGATGGCGCCGATGCCTGGGGCGAACCCGAACATGTCGTCCTGGGGCATGCCGAACAATTCGGCGAAGACCAGCATAGGCAAGGCCAGCGCGAATTCCCGATGCAGGTCCACCGCCTCCCCGCGCTCCAGCGCGGGCGCGATGCCGTCCAGGCGCTCTGCGACCGCCCGCGCGATGCTCGGCCGCAGGTTGTCGATCTGGCTCATGGTGAAATCGCGCGAGATCAGCCGGCGCAGACGCGTATGCGTCGGTGGTTCCTTCATCGCGAGCGTGGACGCCAGCAGGTTGAGCGACAGGCTGGTCGCCGCACGCGGGAAATAGCGCGCCAGTTCGCTCGGCGCCGGTCCCCGAAACGCATCGCCCGTGGCCTTGAGCACCCAGTAGATATCGGCGTGGCGGCTCAACAGAAAGAGGCCCGACGCCGCGCGGTGCACCGGATCGTGCTCGCGCAACCACCGCATGAACGGGTACGGGTCGTGGATGCACGCTGGCGATGCCAGTTCGGCGAAGGCGTCCGGGCATGCTACCGTGGTTTCTTGCACGTCCATCTTGGTTACCTGTTGGCTGGCTGATCTGACCGGCGCGCGCCAGGCGCGCCGGCAAATTGCGGAGAAGATCGCAATTCCCGGCGGCGTCCGCGCATCACCAGAGCACCGGGAACTCCTCGAACCCGCCAGTGATGATCTGCTTGCGCAACTTCAGTTCTTCGGGCGCAACGGCCAGGCGCAGCGCGGGAAAGCGCTGGAAGATCGAACCGAACACCACCTTGAGTTCCAGCCTGGCCAGCGCCATGCCGATGCAGTAGTGCGGCCCGTGGGAGAACGCCAGGTGCGGATTTTCGTCGCGTCCGATGTCGAAGATTTCCGGGTCGTCGAAATGGCGCGGATCGAACGACGTCGCCGGCAGGCCGACCAGAACCTTGCTCTCCGCGGGAATATGCACGCCCGCGATGGTCACGTCGGTCCTCGGGTAGCGCATGATGCCGTCCCAGCCCGCGCCGGGCGGATACATGCGCAGGATTTCCTCCACCGCCTTGTCCACCAGGGATGGATCGCCGACGAGGCGTTCGCGCTGTTGCGGATGGCGGAACATGGCCAGCAGGCCGAATTCGATCTGCGCGAGGGTGCTCTCGTGCCCCGCCACCAGCATGCCCGCCGCCAGGCCGATCGCCTCTTCCTCGGTCGCCTTGCCCTGGTCGACCGCCGCGAGCAAATCCGTCAGCAGGTTGTCGCCCGGATCCTGGCGCTTGTCCCGCATCTTGCCGCGAATGTAGGCGCGCAGTTCTTCCCAGGCCAGGCGCGACGCGCTACGCGGGCCGCTTTCATGCTGGTGCGTCATCACCTCGTCGGACAGCCCGGCGAAAAAGGCGTGATCCTCGTAGAGCACGCCCATCAGCCCGCTGACGACCATGGCCGGAAGCGGAAAGGAGAGGTGGCGCCGCAAGTCGGCGGGCTGGGGCTGGGCCGCCAGCGTCTCGAACAACTGCGCGGCGATCGCCTCGACCTGCTGCGCGAGCAGCTTCATCCTGCGGTTGCTGAAGGCCGGCGCCACGATCGTGCGTAACCGGGTATGCTCGCCCCCCTCGTGCGAGACCAGCCACCCCGGCGAACCGAGAATCACCGAATCCGGGGTGAATCCCGCCGGCGGCATTCCCGCGGGCCGGAACGTCGCGTCGGACAGCACCGCCTTGGCCTCGTCGTGGCCTGTCACATACCAGCCTTCGTGCCCGGACGGGAAGCGCACGCGGTGGATCGGGCCGTTGGCGCATAGCGCCAACATCTCGGGCGCGGGCTCGATGTGATCGACGCGCCACATTGGTAGCGTCAGCAAAGGTTGTTCGGACATGGTGGCACTTCACTCTTTAAGCGGTGGAAGGGCGGAAGGTGACCGGCAGGCGCTGCGGGCAGCGAAAAGACGTTTGGTCGCCGTAGGGGCTCGCAAAAGGGCTGGCATGCTGGATCGCACCGATCGGCTCGCGAAAAGGCGTAGAGTCGAGAGCGTGATGAAGGAACAGCAGAAAATTATGAGCGGCCTAGCGCGAGACAGAGTTCCCCGGCCCAGCATTCGCTAGCCTCCACGGCGGCGCTCCGCCGCTTGGCCGGTCAGCACTTGGGCGACTACATTTTCGGCAAGAGTGATCATGGTGCGATTTCTCCTTCGGTCCTGACGCGTTTGCGGATAACGCAGCATGTACCGTGCCAAACGGAGAACCATTTCAAATGATACGATAACCTTGCTGTCGCGGTGCCGATGTCCAACATCGTGTCGGATATCGGACAAGGCGGAACACGTTCGGAGCGAACTTGAATTCCTGCCGCGCTAGGTCTTGATCGCCTGGTGTGCGCTGCCCTCAGCAGATCGCGCGACCGCAACACGACCGCACTCGCCTGTTGCGTCTTGCGTCCACGGCACAAAGTACCGAGGCGGACGGGTCGCCTCGATAGCCTTGGCATCGGTCGCATCGTGCCGCAACGGCGGGTCAAGTCGCGCGGTGGGGCGAGCTGACTGGCCGGTGTATTCTGTCGCTTGCCTCCTGGCGCTTCTACGAAGTGGCCAGCGTTTTGAGGTCACTGCCGTCGCGAGGAGGAGACCGGTAGCTTCTCTGGGGGGGCGGGGAACGAATCGGTAAGGCCATGCAGTCCACCACCGTGGTTTTGTTCGGAGGCGCGACAATGGCGGTGGAGTGGACGATCACGCGACGTCCGGATCGACAAGAGCTGGAAGCGTCTGTTCCGAGAGCCAGAGCGCGCAGTGAGCATTTGGGGAGTGTTGGCTGTCGTGCCGGTCCTGCGGACCTCGACTGCCATCCTCTTTGCCCTGCTTGCCGTGCTGGGCTGGTTGGTATGCGGCTTCGTCTCTGACGCTCTGTGGGGCGTAATACCTTGACGAGATTGCAACGACGACCACGCAGCTCACATTATCGCTGCTCGACATCGCGCGGAATCCTGAACCAGGTCACATAGAGCGCGGGCAGAAAGAGGAGAGTAAGGACCGTTCCAACGATGATGCCGCCCATCATGGCATAGGCCATAGGTCCCCAGAATATCTCGCGAGAAATCGGGATGAGGGCCAAGGTGGCTGCTGCTGCGGTCAGCATGATCGGTCGCATGCGGTGCTCAGTCGCTTCCACGACAACCTTCCACGGTGGTGTTCCAGCAGCCCGCAGCTCCTCGATCTGCACGATCAGGATGACCGAGTTGCGGATGAGTATGCCGATGAGCGCCAGCACGCCCAGCAGCGCAACGAAGCCGAGCGACGCTTTGCTGAGAAGGAGTGCCGCGACGACGCCAATGAGTGCCAATGGCGCGACCGCGAAAACCAGGAACAAGCGTTGGAAGCTCTGGAGCTGGATCATCAGAAGCGTTGCCATGGCGAAGAGCATAAGGGGCGCTACGGCAATGATGGGGCGTTGGGCTTCGCCGCTTTGCTCGACGGATCCACCGACTTGCACGGAATATCCTGCGGGCAAGGTTTTCCGAAAAGCCTCGACCTTGGCTGCCAGAGCCGCCACGATGGTCGCCGGCTGGGTGGCACCGCTTACGCCAGCCTTGATCGTGATGGTCGGAATCCGGTCGCGCCGCCAGATTGCCGGTTGTTCGAGCTCGCATCGGAACTTGGCGACCGATGAGAGCGGGACAGTCTGACCGCTGCTGCTTGCGAGTTGCAGGTCGAGCAGCGTGTCGACCGATCCGCGCTCCTTCGCATCGGCTCGGCCAATCACGTCGACCAGATAGATGTCATCCCGAACCTTTGTTACGGTGTCGCCTTCCACCACGCCGACGGGAATGACGGGTGTCTACGGAGATCCTCCCGATGTGCTTTGTGTTGACAGCTTCTGTCGGATTTGTCGGGACCGTGACCATGATGTTCGACCCGGTGCGCTGACGCACGCTCAGTGAAGTCATTGCATAACGTGTAAAATAGCCTTTCTGAGGCGCTTGCCGTTCAGTTGGCATCATCCTTGAGTATCTCTCCTGTGCGGCGGCGCAGTCGGACGACCCGCGTCACTGACCAATCTTCTCATTCGAAAGGAACAACAATGAGTACCGACATGTCAGCCTACGGTGTGACCGAGTTGGCTCCTGAAGAAGCGACTGCAGTTTCGGGCGGAAACCCTTTGGCAATAGTTCTCGGCATTGCTGGATTTCTTGGCGTGGCAGGTCTAGCCATATGGTCAACCTGGAAGGCCCGGCATCACTGAATCATTGACTGCGATAAAGGAGACGACGATGAACGAATATATGCGATCTTATGGTGTCACCGAATTATCGCCCGACGAAGCAGCTGCAATTTCGGGAGGTGTATTCTGGGGACTGCTTTGGGTAGGTGCTGCAATAGCAGCTTACGTGGCGGCGACTTTCGGGTGGTAAGGGGCGGTACGTTCCAAAATCCACGATTAGAACAGAGGTGCCAAGGCTGACTATGCTTCGTCCTGAACAGAGCCTAGCAATTCCTCTTTCGGCCGAAACCGCCTGCTACACCGCAGAGAGCATTCTCTCCCGAATATCAGGACGATCTTTGGCCATCTATAAAGTACTTGTGCTCTCTGCGGTGGCGACATTGGTGTCGCTGCCGCCCATCACTGTAACGGTCTCGGTTCAAAGTGCAGGTACCATTCGCCCCCGTCATCGAGGAGACGCCCCTGATCGCGCCCGTTTCTGGACGGATTTCCCTATCCTTGCCGATGAAAGGGCGCGCCCAGGGGGCGCTATCGGCGCAGCCTTGAGGAATGACATTAGCTTTTCGGCCGGGCGCATAAGTGACCCGGTTCCCCTCCCATTTCCCGATGAAGCTGAACGCGCACCAACCTCCCCAAGCGGAGGCCGAGGCGTTCCTCCTTGGTACCCATGAGCGTGTCGTGAACAGGTTGATCGAGGCAGGTCACCTTACCCTCATCGAAGATTTCAGTCCCGATGCCAGACGGATGATTCCGGTGGTCTCTCGGGAAAGCGCGGAGGCGTTCAGTCGGGCTACGTGTCCCTCGGCGAACTTTGCCAGAAGACCTATATGCATCACAAACAGGTCCGTCTGATTCTTCGAGGCGGGCGTCGAGGCAGAGGTTCCTAAGGAGAACCTTGGGGCGTTCTTCTATCGGCGTGAGCACGTTGAGGGATTGGCGGCTTCGTCTCCCACCTTTGGGTATACGAAAAATCAAGTGCTCAGAAAAAAGCGCGCCTAGTTAAGGCTAGGGACAACGCAGCAGCTTCAAGAGAAGGATAGAGGCTTCGTCTTTCATCCGTCTGGACACT